>JAFGNI010000236.1 GCA_016927095.1 Anaerolineae bacterium
AACGGTCCCCCGGGAACCCAGTGCATCAGGAAGAACGTCAGGACTGAGACCGCCAATAACACACCGACCAGGCCGCCCACACGGATCAAGATGAAACGGAACATAGTGTCTCCTTCACGGTTGACGGCTATCGGTGCCTAGAGCCCGGGCAAAGTGACATGCCGCGGAGTGGTCCGGCCCGAGCGCACGCAGTTCAGGCTCGGTGTGCGTGCAGATTTCCTGGGCGATCGGGCATCGAGGGTGGAAGGCACAACCCGAGGGGCGCTCGATTGGGCTGGGAACATCCCCCGAGAGCCTCCGACTGCGGCGAGTGTCAGTGGGCTGGGGATCGGGGACCGCGGAGATCAGAGCCTGCGTGTACGGGTGCAACGGGCGCTCGATGATTGCCTCACTCGGGCCGATCTCTGCCAGTCGGCCCAGATACATCACACCAATGCGCCGACTCATGAAACGCGTGACAGCGATGTTGTGTGAGATGAACAGGTAGGTCAGATCTCGGTCTCGCTGTAGATCGCGGAGCAGGTTGAGAATCTGTGCCTGAACCGACACATCCAGCGATGAGACCGGTTCATCACAGATGATCATCTTTGGTTCGAGCATCAGCGCACGGGCGATCCCGATCCGCTGTTGCTGCCCCCCCGAGAAGTCGCTGGGGAAGCGCCCCAGCGCATCCTGCGGCAGGCCGACGGTGTCCAGCAACTCTCGCGCCTTTTCGATGCGCTCCTGTGATGTGCCGCTCTCGTGGATGACGAGGGGCTCGACTAGAATCTCCAGCACATTCATCCGCGGATCGAGCGATGCATAGGGATCCTGGTAGATCATCTGCATCTTGCGCCGCGCACGTTGAAGCTGTGCTTGCGGCATACCCACCAGTTCCTCGCCATCGAAGCGTACGTGCCCGCTCGTTGGCTCGTGGAGCTGCATGATCGTCAACGCTAGGGTTGACTTGCCGCAACCCGATTCACCCACCAGACCCAGGGTCTCACCGGCCTGAATGCTCAGCGATACCCGGTCGAGGGCGGTCAGGCGCATCTTGCGAGAGGCAAAGAACCCACGCCTGACGGCAAAACTCTTGGTCACGTCTATCGTCTGCAACATTGGTTCCGCCATATCAGGCTCCTTTGCCGCCCTGGACCACCCAGCACGCGCAAGCGTGCCCAGTGGTCAGATCCAAGAGCCGTGGGCGCTCCTCGGCGCAGCGCGCGATGCGGAGCGGGCAGCGTGGCTCGAAGGGGCAGTGGGTCAGGGGTTCCAGGACCTGTGGTGGTGCGCCGGCAATGGTTTCCAGCCGCTCCGGCGACGCGTGGAGGGGGGGGATCGAAAACATCAGGGCCTGGGTGTACGGATGCTCCGGGCGGGAGAAGATGGATTTCACCGGGCCAGTCTCGACGACCGTGCCCGCGTACATCACGACGACCTTCTCTGCAACCTCGGCAATTACCCCCAGATCGTGGGTGATGATGATCACGGCTGTCCCGAGGTCATGTTGGAGTTCGAGGAGCAGGTCAAGGATCTGCGCCTGGATTGTGACGTCCAGCGACGTCGTCGGTTCGTCGGCAATCAGCAGGTCGGGAGAGCAGGCCACGGCCATAGCGATCATGACGCGTTGGCGCATACCGCCTGAATACTGGTGGGCATACTCCTTGAGTCGGCCCTCCGGTTCGGGGATTCCGACACGTGCCAGGAGCCTGATCGCCTCCTCACGGGCCTCGGTTGTGGATAGGCCACGGTGTAGCTTGAGGGGCTCCATGAGCTGGTAGCCGATGGTCAGGACAGGATTGAGCGAGGTCATCGGATCCTGGAAGATCATCGAAATGCGGTTGCCGCGGACGTGCTCCATCTGCGTCGTCGAAAGCTTGAGCAGGTTTACGGCGTCGTCACCCTCGTGAAGCTGCACTTCGCCCGCATCGATTCTGCCGGGCTCCTGAATCAGGCGCATGATCGCGAGGCTGGTAACGCTTTTCCCGCAACCGGACTCACCGACGATGCCGACGACTTGCCCGGGCTCGACGGTGAACGAGACGCCATTTACGGCGTAGATGGTGCGCTCACTAAGGTAGAAGCGCACATCAAGGTCCCTGACCTCGAGCAAAGGAGTATTCATGAGGTTCACCCACTGTCGGTCTTGGCGGAACGGTGCCCTTGCACATCGCGATGTGCAAGGGCACCTCAGGTCTAGCGTCTACGTGCGCGGTGTATCCCACTCAGCGATGTCGTCGCGGATGTATACCTGGGAGAAGGTGATGTCCAACCCACGGTAGACCTCGCGGCCGGTGATATCCTTCGGGATGCCGGTGAAGTAGGGCCAGAAGATCTGGTAGATCAGCATATGCGTCAGGAAGACCGCGCCGACATCCTCGACCAGGAGGCGCTCGGCCTCCTGATACTTGGCGAACCGGGTCTCCGTGTCGGTCATGTGACCCGCCTCGTCATACAGCGCGTCGTATTCCGCGTTTAGCCAAGCGTGGCGCGGCGAGCCCTTTTCACTGCTGCTACGGAACAAGCCGAGGAAGTTAGCCGGATCGATGTAGTCATACTCATACGGCCCCTTGTAGATCTGCATCTCGTGGGCCGCGCGGCGCTGGCTCCAGGCCGCATACTCGACCAGCTCGTAGTTGACCTTGATGCCGAGGTGTTCCTGCCACTGGGCTTGCACGAACTCGATCTTGGGATCGACCGCGTTATGGGTGATCGTCAGCTCGAGCTGCCGCCCGTTGGCATCTTTACCCTCGGGGTAGCCCGCCTCAGCCAGAAGCGTGCGCGCCAGCTCCGGATCAAACGCCTGCACCGACTTGAGCTCCGGGTTGTACGCCGGGAAGCCGGGCATCAACAGCGAGTAGGCTGGCTCAACCGTGCCACCGAGGATTTGCACGACGGCGTCGCGGTTAATGGCGTGCGAGAGCGCCTGTCGCAGCTTCAGATTGTCGAGCGGCGGGTTCATCGTGTCCAGCGCCATGTAGTCGCACTGATAGTTGTTGTACCAGCGTAGGAGCTGGTTCAGGTCCGGGTCGGCGCGGACGAAGTTGAGGTCAGCCACCGACAGGCTGTGCAGCCATTCGGTCTGGTGGCTGAGGAACTCGTTGATCGTAGCGCCGCCGATGGGATTGACCAGGTGCTGGATGTAGGGCTTGTGGGGGCCGTTGTAGTACGGGTTGATCTCCCACGTCATCTCCTTGTTGTGGTCCCACGTCTTGAGGCTGTAAGGTCCGCAGGAGAGGAAACCGTCGACATCATCGGCCCAGTGCTCAGGGTTCTTTTCGGCGCGGTGCTTGGGCGCCGGGCATGCGGCCTGATAGGCCAAGAGTGCGGGAAGGTGCGGCGCGCTGCCCCCCTCGCCGTAGAAGCGGACCGTCATGTCGTCAAGCTTCTCAACGCCGACCGCGTCGGCATCCGCCTCGCCCGCCTTGTGCGCCTTGATGCCCTGGATGGCATAGTAGTACCAGACCCAAGGCGTGTCCAGGTCGGGGTTCGAAAGGTGCCGGAAGGTGAAGACGAAGTCATCAGCGGTGATTGGGGTGCCATCATCCCACATGGCCCCGTCGCGGATGTGGAAGTCGAAGTACTCAGCCTCCGGGCCGACCTCGAATGAGGCGGCGATGGCCGGTACTAACTCCATCATCTCGTTCCGGCGCAGCAGCGGCTCGGTGCCCCAGTTGAGCACGGAGTTGGCATCATAGATGTTCCGGGGGACATCCAGGTGTTTGTTCTCGGCGATGAAGCTGTAGCGGATCTGCAAGTCCAGCGGGGCAGCATTCGCGGGCATGACTTTGCCCTGTGGTGTGACGACGTCCGGCAGCGGGGTAGGGGTGACCAGTCTCTCGACCTCGACCTCAACCGTCCTCTCGACCTCGACCTCGACCTCCTTCTCCACCTCGACGGTCGTAACGACCTCAACGATCTCGGGCGCGCAGGCCGAGACGACCGACGCGATCGCGCCAGCCCCGACTGCTCTCAGGAATTCACGACGTGATACGGGCTTAAGCATGAGCTATCTCCTTTTCTGAAATGTCAGCGGACGCCACATACTGCCGGACATGCTTCAGGCTCCTGGTGTTAGCGATATCATCCTCCTTTCGTGAGTGGTATAGCTTGCTATAGTGCGAAACGCTGCTGCCATAGTTTGCGCCATGAGGGCGCGGTACTGCTATCGGTCCGATCCTCCTGGAACATACGATGACCATCAGCTTGGTACAGGGCTTGCCCTTGGTGGACCAAGCGCGTGCCCTCCGTGAAGGCCGCTTGGAGGTGGTGTGTGGAGAGATCGGCATAGACGTGCGTTGCGTCGCTCTCGAATGGACCGTAGGACACCTTGCCCGCATCGTAGTCATAGCGAGGGCGCACATTGCGCGACAGCAAGCCCAGGTCCAGATCAAGTCGGCAACCCAGTGTGACGACATGGTCAGCCGCCTCGAGGCGGACGGCTATGGCGCGTGTGGGGTGCGACACGGGCAGGAGCGAGATGCCCCGCGCGATCTCAGCGACATCAGCACCTCTATCGTGGGGCCAGAGGACGGTCACGAAGGGTACGATATCCCCTGCCGCTAGCCACCCGGTCCACGTTTGGAAGAGCCCCGCCTCCTGCTGGTAGTGGCGTCGTACCGGCTCCACGCTGATGGCGCGGTCCTCCGTCAGCGGATAGACGATCAGCAGTGCCTGGTGCTGAGGGTTCTCCCACGTGCCGATGCGGTCGATCCGCGTGTCAAAGAAGCCCTCTTCGGAGGCGAGCACCTCCGATGTGTACAGTGTGTTGGCGAACGTGTAGGCGCCGGTTTCGGGCGTCCGAATGCCCTGAGCGCGCAAGCCGTCGACGATGACGAAGCAGCCCATGACCCTCAAGTAGGCGACGACGCGGTCCCATACGATGCCGCGAGCCGCATCGGTGACCCGGGTGCGACTCAGATCCACCCCGTCGAGCTGCACGAAGTGCAGCTTCTCGGTACTGACCGGCTTGTAGCTCCCGTCATCATGGAGATAATCCCAGGCCGAAGTCGCTGCAGGCTTGATGCCTTGCCGCAAAATGACCCGGTTATGGTAGATGTCGGCGCGGTAGCGTCCGTTGGGGACATTCTCACGATAGCCCCCGTCGTGCAGCAGGACCGCCCCCTTGTGCATGAGCATCACAATCGCGTTCTCGTCGGCGTGGCCATGGTGCATCTTCTCCGCCGAGACGGCGAGCGTCGTCCGGAGGTAACGCCGTGGGATCATGCCATATCCCAACTCGTCACGGTAGTTGAGCAACATATAGGTCGCATCGGGGTCCCACCCGCTGCGGAAGAGCACCTTCTTGCCGACAAGGTCGTCGAGTAGCTCCTCCGTTCCCCAGATCGGGCACTGGGACGGTACCGAATCGTCCGCCCATGCATACGCCTGTATGAAGAGCGTGGCGTTGCCGACCGAGGGCGGCCCGGACTCAATGAGGCGTTGCGCCATGCGGTCCGCCACGTGCTTGAAGGCCGGGTTGCGGTAGACCGTCGCGGCGCGCTCAAAGCAGGGCAGCAGGCGTTCGGCGCCGCCGCCCCAGTTGCAGTCACCGAAGTCGGGAAAGGTGTCCAGAGGGCTGAGCATATGGGCGAAGTAGTTCACGTAGTACCACGTCGCCGGGAGCTCGAAGAACCCGGGACGACCGGTGACCTCGGCATAGGTGAATAGCGCCAGAAGCCAGATGGCGTGATAGCCCATCGCATCTTCAATCGACCAGCGACCCCAACTATCGTCGGCAAGCTGGTCGGCAAGCATACGCCAGGCCTCGGCTTCGGGGCGAGTAGGGAAGGCCCGTGCGGCAAGCGCAAGGCTCAACGCGCGGAGCATTGCGCGATTGTGCGCGCCCCATTCCGGGAAGTGGAACAAGGTGTGCAGGCTATCCGCCACAATAGAGGCCACCTCGCGTTGGTCCGCCTCGCTGAAGATGCCACTACCGCGGACGCGCTCGTAAGCGGGTATGTAGCTTGGAGGCACGAAGAGCCCGTCCATCGGCGGCACGGCCTGGTGGTATTCGGGGTGACGGGCCGCCAGCGCCTGCGGAAAGATCTCGGTCAGTGAACGGGGCAGCAACAGCGCCCTGCGCGCCCGATGAGCATGGGCCAGATCGCCGGTCGCCTCGTACAGAAACGCGTCCACGGCTGCCGCCGCGGCGGGCGCGCCCGTGGCAGCATAGCCAAAGAGCGGGTGGTCGGATCCATCGGAGCCGGCAAAGCTCTCACGCCAGCGTTCGACGCTGGTCGTCAGGTAAGCCTCGGTGGTTGCTCCCGCAGCGCAGATGTAGTCAAGATAGACGGCCCTGTCCGGCACGAGTTGTCTCCTAGTTGTCGGGTGGGATGTAGTGTGGCTCCATCCCGGGCATCAGCGGTACGCCCATATCCAGCAACAGGTCGCCGAATCTGAGGGTCAGATACATATAGTCAAAGGTATTCGCGAAGACATCGTATTCCTCGCCTGGCGTGCCCTGACCATAGATGGTGTACTGACGCTGACCCGAGTACAGGACGCGCAGTCTCTGCTTGTACGGGGCGCCATCCAGGGCGAAGGTGAGCAGAAACTCGAACCCGATAGCATGCTCCTTGGCGATCTCCTGCTCCGACAGGACCGTGCAGTCCGTGAGAGCTTTCAGGCCCTCGATCAGGCCTTCGCGCAGGATCGGCAAATCGTCACGCGTGATCTCACCATGCGTCACCGGGTTGCCCTCATCAGCCAATTCCGTGACGCTGACATAGAACCCGGTGCGCGGGTCTTCCTCGGGATAGACAACGACGCCAGGGGGCTTGTCCAACTGGCCCTGGTGCCAGTTAAGCGGACGCCAGAAGGAGAAATTGTGTGTCAGGTCGCGATACAGCTTTTGACCACGGATCTGTGTTCGGGGAT
>JAFGNI010000237.1 GCA_016927095.1 Anaerolineae bacterium
AGCCGGCATCTTCACCGAGTTCATGGAGCAGCGCGGGCCCGGACATACGACGCTCGACGACAAGATCTATCGGAAGGGTATGCTCGATCTAAAGGACGAGATCTCAGAGGCTCTGAAAGCCTTGGACTCGGACCCCGATCCGGATGTCCCCGCCAAACGCGAGCAGCTCAAGGCGATGGTGATCGCCGCTGACGCGATCATCCACTTCGCCGCGCGCCACGCGGAGAAAGCGCGGTCCTTGGCAGCGGCCGGGGCTGATGCTGGGCGCAAGGAAGAGCTCCTGCAGATCGCGGAGATCTGCGATTGGGTGCCGGCCCACGCCCCCCGCACCTACTGGGAGGCCCTCCAATCCTACTGGTTCGTCCACCTTGGCGTGACCTCGGAACTCAATCCGTGGGATGCCTACAATCCCGGGAAGCTCGATCAGCATCTCCATCCTTTCTACCGGCAGGGCCTGGAGGAGGGTACGCTGACCCACGCCAAGGCGGAGGAGCTGCTCCAGTGCTTCTGGATCAAGTTCAATAACCAGCCTGCCCCGCCCAAGGTGGGCGTGACCGCCGCCGAGAGCGGCACCTACACCGACTTCGCCCAGATCAACATGGGCGGCGTCACCCCCGATGGACAGGACGCCGTCAACGCTGTCAGCTACTTGATGCTCGACGTGATCGAGGAGATGCGGCTGCTGCAACCAAGCTCGTCGATCCAGGTCAGCCACAAAAACCCCGACGCCTTCATCAAGCGCGCCGGCAAGATCATCCGCACGGGCTTCGGACAGCCCTCGGTCTTCAACACCGACGTCGTCATCCAGGAGCTCCTGCGCCAGGGGAAGTCCCTGGTCGATGCGCGGTGCGGCGGCACCAGCGGCTGCGTGGAGACCGGCGCCTTCGGCAAGGAGAACTACAACCTGACCGGCTACTTCAACATGCCCAAGGTGCTGGAGCTCGCCTTGCACAATGGCCTCGACCCGCGCACCGGCAAGCAGCTTGGGCCGCAAACCGGCGATCCTCGGACCTTCGCGACCTTCGACGAGTTTTTTGACGCCTACCGCAGGCAGCTCGAGCACTTCGTGGACATTAAGATTCGCGGCAACAACGTGATCGAACGGCTCTACGCGACTCATATGCCGGTTCCCTTCCTATCCCTTCTTGTCGATGATTGCATCGCCAAGGGCAAGGATTACCACGACGGCGGCGCCCGTTACAACACCAGCTACATCCAGGGCGTTGGGGTCGGGACGATGTCCGACGCCCTATCGGCCCTGAAGCACCACGTCTTCGACGAGCAGACCCTCACGATGGATGAGATGCTCGTCGCCCTGGCGGACAACTTCGAGGGCCACGCCAGGACGCGCCAGCTCCTGCTCAACCGCACGCCCCGCTATGGCAACGACGACGATGCCGCTGATGCGTTGATGGTCCGCGTCTTCGAAAGCTACTTCGCCGCGATAGACGGTCGCCCCAACACCAAGGGCGGCACCTACCACATCGATCTGCTGCCCACCACCTGCCACGTCTACTTCGGCTCGGTCACCGGGGCGACACCCGATGGACGTCTCGCGACAAAACCGCTATCTGAGGGCATCTCCCCTGTGCAGGGTGCCGACCGGCGCGGGCCGACAGCAGTGGTGAAGTCGGTGGCCAAGATGGACCACGTCCGCACTGGCGGTACGCTGCTCAACCAGAAGTTCACGCCGCAGCTGCTGGCGGACGATGAGGGACTGGACGGCTTGGTCCACCTAGTCCGCACCTACTTCGACCTGGGCGGGCACCACATCCAGTTCAACGTCGTCGACGCCGCAACGCTGCGCAAAGCCCAAGCGAACCCTGAGCAGTACCGCAACCTGATCGTGCGCGTGGCAGGCTACAGCGACTACTTCTGCGACCTGAACAAAGCCCTCCAGGACGAGATTATCGCAAGGACAGAGCACACGTCCTTCTGAAGCCCCCCTCTCGCGGCGTTTGCGACGGATCTGTGATCCGTCGCCCGGCCTCAACTACGGCAACGTCCAACACGCATGCGCGACCGCTACCGCGGTTCCGTGCGCAGCGGCGAGACCGCCTTACTCGTTGGGCGGCGCGCAAAGAAGACGCCCCACCGGAGCGTCTCTACGAAGCGCTTGCGACCCCGCCGGACTATGGAATCATGTACAGTCCGCAAAAGCAACAGCCCCGCCGGTTCCGGACGGGGCTGTTCGGTACCATAGCAATCGCTAGAACCCTCTCAGGTTCGTGCTCGATCGCCGCGTCAACCCGGGCGCGGGCTCCCGCTTCAGGACAACATACTCAAGATCATTTTCCAAACAGAAGGCCCGCTTCTCGGGCTTATCCCCATCCTCGTTGACAAGGTAGATATCGGGCTGGATCTCCGCGATATTGGGCGCCGCGTCCATCCATCCCATCCCCTTCGTGATCACCGCCTGCGTGACGTACCGGATCGACTGCACCATATAGCGCCGCAACTCCTGAGGAAAGAGCGGATGGCCCTCGCCTTTGAGGTTCCTGACGTTTACGTCGTTGCCGACCGCCACGTAGAGGTCGCCGTAGGCCGATGCTTCCTCGAAGAACCGGATGTGCCCGGAGTGCAACCAGTCATAGCAGCCGGTGACGATGACCTTCGGATTTTCGGTGTGCTGGTCAAAGACATCGATAGCCGGTACCGGATACCCGGTCAGGTCACCCGTCGACAGGACGTGATAGGCAATGCCAAGCCGTTCAGCCGTCTCACGCTTGGCTAAGGTGTCCTCATACTCCGTCACGACCCAGATATCCGGGGCACGGCCCTGCACCTCTGGCAAGCTGTCCTCAGACGCCAGTTGGGTCACAAGCGTCGTGTCGGAGACATAACGGATGGCCTGAATGAAGTATTGGCGCTCCAGCTGCAGGAACTCGGGCGCTGCACCCGTCAGCTTCCGCACAACGTCATCGGACCAGAGCAGCACGTGCAGATCGCCCAGCCGGGATGCCTCATGCAGAAACCGCATCTGCGGCGCCCTCAGATCATCAAACCCACCCGTCACCACAACCTTCGTCATACCTTCATCCCCGCTCACTCCCACGCCACAAAACACCATTCGTCGCTAAGACGCCAAGACGCTACGCCGCTAGTGCGCAGTCAAGCTGATGTTTGGGGTTCGTAGTAACGACTTCAGTCATTCCGGTGCCTTATCAGGGCTTGCAGAAACGATGTATCGGTTACTAGGAACCAAC
>JAFGNI010000238.1 GCA_016927095.1 Anaerolineae bacterium
CGCCCGGTGCCCACGATGCGCGCCCCGGCCTCCTTGGCCTCCCACGGCCAGATCTCGGGGATGGGGTTGGCGCACGGAAAAACGATGGCATCCTCGGCCATCCTCGCCACCCACTCCGGTTTGATCGTCCCCGGCCCGGGCTTGCTGAGAGCAATCATCACGTCGGCGCCACGCATTGCCTCCACCGGGCCGCCCACGACGCCCTCGGCGTTGGTCTCCTGGCAGATGCGCCACTTGTCGACAAACTCGTCCTGGCGCTCCTCGACGTCGTGCCGACCTGCATGGAGCGTGCCCTTGCTATCGCAAGCGATGATCCCGCCCAGATCGGCCCCGTACGCCTTGAGCAGGCGATAGGTCGCCACGTTGGCCGCACCCACGCCAATCAGGGCGATCTTGACCTGGGCGATCTCTTTGCCGACAACCTTGAGCGCGTTGATCACGCCCGCCAGCGTGACGGTGGCCGTACCCTGCTGATCGTCGTGCCACACCGGGATGTCCATCTCCGCCCGCAGGGTATCGAGGATGCGGAAACATTTGGGTTGGGCAATATCTTCCAGGTTGATGCCGCCAAAGGAAGGCTCCAGCGCCTTGACCGTCTCGATCAACACGTCGGGATCCTTGGTGCGCAGCACGATGGGCACCGCATCCACGCCACCCAGGACCTTGAACAGCAGCGCCTTCCCCTCCATCACCGGCAAGCCCGCCTCGGGGCCGATGTCGCCCAGGCCCAGCACGCGCGTGCCGTCAGAGACGATGGCGATGGTATTGCCCCGGTTGGTGTGCTCCCACACCTTCTCCGGGTGAGACTGGATGTCGCGGCAGGGAGCCGCGACGCCGGGCGTGTACCAGATGGCAAAATCCTGAAAATCACGCACGATGCACTTGGGCACCATCTGCATCTTACCTTGATAAAAAGGATGCAAGCGCATCGCGTCTGCGGCCGGCTTCTCAGCCCTGGCAAGTAACTCCTCTTTAGTCAGCATAATGATAGCACCTCCCAACGAACCGAGATATTTTAGCACAACCCTAGCAGAAAACAACGCGGGAGGCCTCTAAAAAGACCTCCCGCACCAAGTCACTCGACAGGAATTCGCAAGCTATCCGCCGGCGGATTCGATGATCTGTTCGACCGAGACAATCGAGCCGTACTTGGCCTTCAGCGCCTCCAAGCCCACCCGCTGCTCCTCGTAGACCTCGAACAGCTTGGCAGGAACATCCTCCTCTTTCTTGTACGCTTCCTCCTGTAAGTCGATCCTGCCGATGATATTGTCGACGTAGAAGGCAAACTGCTTGTCGTACAGGTCTTTTGGATATTCCTTGTCGATCCCAACGAACAGCTCCTTGAGATCCTCATACCTCGGGATGAAGCCAATGGGCGTCTCGATGGCGTCGACGTCGCCGTTCGCCCACAGCTCCAGCCAGCCGAGCCACACCTTCACGTCGCGCTTCTCGCCCAGCAACCCGCTTCCTTCTCCACCGCGCGCCCCATGGGTCAAAAAGTAGTTCAGACCAGCCATAACGGGCTTGTTCTTTAGCTTGTCCGAGTTAAAGAACACAAACTGCGCGTCCATATAGTCGGCCAGAGGACCCGGAATGAACGGCTCGTTGGCCCAGGGCTGGCGGCGCACACCCGTGACACCCACCTCGGTCGCCGTCGCTGCCGAAAGGATCGAGGCCCCGATGATGACCCCGTGATCGGGATTCTTGCCCACCCACACCGGCGGCATCGTGTCGCTATCGCGGCCGCTGTAGGTGATGACCTTGACCTCGACCCCATTGGGATCCTCGGCAGCAACCTCGTTGTAGTTGCCGATGGAGGTGCAATACAGCGTGCAGCGCGCATTTTTGTTCGAGATCGGGATAGGCTCGCCGTTTTGATCCGTCTTGCCTTCCCACCACTCACCCTGGAAATTGACGCCCTTCTTCGGATGCTCCTCGCCGTTCCCTTCCCAGTGCGGCACCTTGTCCTCGTCGATCAACACGTTCGACCAGATCACCTCGGCGCCCTCTTCCCGCAGGGCCTGCATCAAGTGAGGATCGTCATCCCGATTGACATCCCGGACGATGCCAAAGATACCCTGCTCCGGGTTGATGCTGCGCAGCGTGCCGTCCTCGGCAATCCACAACTGGGCCAGGTCGTCGCCGATAAAATTGGTGCCCACCATGGCCGTCGTGGTCTTGCCGCAGCCTGAGGGAGCCGCCCCGGCAAAGTAGGTCTTTCTGCCGCCGGGGCCGGTCAAGCCGGTGATGAACATGTGCTCCGACACCTTGTCTTCCCGCTGATAATAGGTCGCTATGTCGACCGCGAATCGATGGTTGCCCTTCTTCATCAGCAGCGTGTTGCCCGCGTAGGTGCAGAACATGGAGAACGTCGTCAGCCAACTGCGGTCCATAAACACGCGGGCGTTGGGCAGATCCTCCGGGCGGTTTGGCCCCTCGCTGTGGACGTTGGTGAAGAAAAAGCCCACGCGCTCGACCTCCTCGTCGAACCGATCATAGACGTTCCGGTATAGGATGTTGGCCGAGTGCATGACGTAGGTCGAGGTGGTGATCTCTAGCGCCGGAATCGCCGCCGCCGCGCCGATGGGCCCCCGACTGAAGAAGCCGACCATCAACGTCATGCCCTGCGCAATCCCGGGCATGTGCGTC
>JAFGNI010000239.1 GCA_016927095.1 Anaerolineae bacterium
CGGGTGTCACCCACACCGCCGGGGTCCAGGTCGGAACGAGTATCGGCGTCTCGGTCGGTGTCGGCGTGGGCGAGGGCTCGATCGTCGCGGTTGGCGTGTCGGTCGGCGGCAGCGTCTCCGTCGGCAGTGCTGGCGTAGGCGTGGGCCAGTCCGTAGGAATCGCAGTAGGCAGCGGCACAGGCGTCCACCAGACCACCGTAGGCGGCACCGTGGGTGGCACCACAATGTGGGGCGGAACAAATAGCGGATCCCCAGCCTTGACCAGGTCGCTGTTCAGGCAGTTAGCTTGGCGCAGCGCGACGACCGTGGTTCCGTAACGCACCGAGAGCGCATAGAGTGTCTCGCCCGGTTTGACAATCACAATTGGCCAGCCAGCCGGCGCCCCGCAGGCCGGAATCGCTCGCGTTGGCGTCGCCTGCACAATGGCGGGGAGGTAGATCCGCTCCCCCAACTCGAGGGCGCGAACGCCCGCCAAACAGTTGCCCTGCAAGAGCGCCTGGAGGTTCGTCTGCGCCTGACGCGCGAGATCGTAGAACGTGTCACCAAAGCGTACCGTGTAGACGACCCAGCCCGCCGGCAGCATGCACGCCTCAACCTCAGCCGCAGGTGTCTCAGAGGGTTGTGGGGGCGTCGACTCCGCGCTTGTGGCCAGTGTCTCCGTGGGCACAGGGACCGTTGTACCGTTCACCGCCTGCGGAACTGGCGTCGCAGGAGGTAATGTTGGGAAGAGTGTCGGGGTCGGCAGATCGTACCCGTTCTGACCGGGACGGTCCGACGCGGGAAGCGCCGTCATGAGGGTGTCTGCCTGGCTCAACCAGATGCTGCCCACAACGGCAACCAGCACAAGAGCGCCGAGGCCCATCACTTTGAGGAGCCGAAACGGAACGCTTTCAGCCACGGAGATCCCCATACGACGGACCCCTATACGTCCACTGGAAGCAGAAAGCTGAATGTACTCCCCACGCCCCGATTGCTCTCAACCCAGATGCGCCCCCCGTTCGCCTCGACTAATGTCTTGGCGACAGCCATACCCACCCCGGTCTCCCCCATCCCCTCTACCAGTGGCTGGTTAGCGCGATAGAGGCGCCGGAACACCCGCGGATAGTCCTCGGGTGCTATGCCACCGCCGGTGTCGGTGACCGAGATGCGCAAGTGCTTGCCAGCCTCCGCAAACGCCTCCTCCCGAGCACTGATGACAACCTGGTCGCCTTCTTTGGAACATGCCACCGCGTTAGATATGAGGCGCAACATGATCTGGTAGAGACTGTCGCGATCGGCGTTCACGAGAGACAGATCCTCCGGAAGGTCCAATTGCACAGCCAGCCTGCGCTCTCTGAAACTGGCGGCCAGTCCCATTATGGCTTCCTCAATCAGCTGTACGAGGCTGATAGGCTTGGGAGAAAGTCCGATCGCGCGAGCATCCGGAGAGGCAACGTGGTTTAGATCACTGATCAGATGGCTCAACTGCTCGACATTGGCCCTGACTCGCTCCAGGAATTGCTGCTGCATGTCTGTCAGAATTCCCGCCTGTTCGCCCAGCAGTAAATCCGTATAGCCTGTGATGGCGGTCATCGGTGTTCGGAGCTCGCTAGCCAGACTGACAATGGCCTCGTGCTGCTCGGACTTGCTCTCTGAGGAGCGCAGCGTTATCGCAAGCCCATCCACCTCACCATCCCGGCCGCGCAGTGCAGCGAACTCGGCCTCAATCATCCCGGTCTCGGAGGGGAGACTCAAATGCGCGCGGTATGGGCCGCCGTTGGGAGAATGCGTAAGTAGGTCCGTTACCGTCTGCGCCCAGCGCGCATCCGGGTAGGCGCCATTGATGGGCATCCCTACCACATCGCCGACCGGAAGGCGCAGCATCTGACGTGCCAAGGCATCGGCCATCGTGATCTGCCCTTCTTCGTCAACGACCACCAGGCCCACACGGTCTTGATCAATCTCCTGCGCCTGCACCTCACCCGCAGGCTGAGGCGTGGAGACATCTGCACCCTGTGACTGCAGGTATGTTACCTCCTCCTCGAGACGCTCGCGATGATCCTCTACCTGCTCAAGTTGCTCCTTGAGGACGACAAGCTGACCGCCCAAGCGAGCGCGCTCGGTCTGCAGGATCGTGCGATCCTCAGTCAGTTCCTTGATCTTACGATGAAGTGATTCGCGCTCCTCGATCAGCTCGCGTACCTCATCCTGCCACACCGCCAGCTCCGTCTCCCGACTTGATGAAGTCTGCGGCTCGCGCGTCGTGTTCAGGGCGATGATCTCCTCATCGCGCGCTTTGATCTCCTGCATTAGCGTTCGGATACGCGCATTGAGCGCCCGGATCTGCTGTTTGGCCTGCTCCAGCATCTCCGTGACCTTCGTTTGATCTGTACTTGCACCAGGCGTCTCGCCCTCAGGGCGACGAGAAGCAAAGGCCCGCGCCGCGGTAATGGACTCCGACACCAGTCCCGCGACCAAAGTGGGTTCCTCCAGATCCTGTGCGCGCCAACGATGGCCACGCTGCGACTTTCCAAGCAACATCAGGCCCAGCATCTTCCCCTGATGCCGCAACGGTATCGTCGCCAACGGCATAGGCTTCTCAAAGCCCAGAGCGTTGTACAATGCCGAGAGCCACGGATCGTCAACCTGCTGCGTCGCGACAACAGCGCTCCGCTCCTCGAAGGCGGTGCGCAGGCCGGCGTAGTCAGCGAGATCGAGTCGCGGAGGATCCATCTGCACCGCGGTCGGCGGATGGATAGCGACGACCCGGACACTATCCGTGATGCCCTCCTCAGACAGTGCCAATGCACAGATATCAGCACCCAGCAGGCTTGCCAACTTCGACGAGGCGACGATCAACGTCGAATCTAGATCCCGAGCACGGCTGATGCTCTGGACGACCTCCACGAGGGGCAGAGCGCTGGATAGTCCAGCCGGTTCCGCTTGTATGGCTGCTGAGGCTGTTACCTGACGATGCACCAGGATGGACAGCATTGGTAAGGCCACAAGTGACGCGAGGCGCAACCAGCCATCGACTGCTGTCGTCGGGTCAGGCAACAGCAACTGCGCTACTGCACCCAGAGCCCAGAGTAACAGGACCCCGAATGCCCACTCCCACTCCAGGGGGTGTAGGGCGACAGCCAGGCCCATCGCCACGATAAGCACCAAGAGGATGGCAATCTGCAGCCAGATGGATGCGGATGCGGGAAGTGCTGGTAATCCGGCGTCTGCCGAGTGCACAACGGTATCATAGCCAAGGGCGAAGAGGCTCAACGCCAACACGATCCACAGCCCCGTAGACTGCCATCGCTGTGGGCGATGCCCCAGCAACCCGGCCCACACAACACCCAATCCGCCAGCGAGAACCAGCCAACGCTCAAAAGGTGGAAGCGCTATCGATGGCGCAACCAATCCACCAACACTCAGAAGCCCAATCCCAATCAACGCCACTCGGCCAATCAGTAGCCCACTGGTGACCCAGACCCACCGCCTCGCTAACGCGAAGCCAGCCTGTCCCCGTGTGCGGCTAAGGGCTGACATAAGGGCCTGCTGGAGCGCGAAGAGCGTTACCAGGAAGTAGACAAGATCGCCTGGCGGCTCAACGATGACTCGAATGGCTTCTTGTAGGATTTCCATGGCCCCATCCATAAGTTCAAACATGATTATAAGGCACAAAGAACCTTGTGGCAAGGAAACCGGGCACTGCCAGAACCCATGGTATAATACGCGTTAGTATGAATCCCAGGATCCCTGAGCCGGTTTATCCACACTGTTCACGGTAAATGCCATGATGACCATCGTCCATACACAACCCTGGAAACTGACTCCTCACCGACTGTCTCATCGCATCGCGGCGTGCCTCATTGCAGCTATTGCCAGTATAGCGGCCCTGGTTGGAATAGCCACGCCGGCGCACGCAGCGCGCGTTGCCACGGGTCAGATCATCCTGGAGGCGAGGGGCTTCTCTGACGATACGTCAGGAGATTACCTATGCACTGCCCAAATGATGCGGCGCGATCCTTCGCTCTGCCCCCCTTTTGGCCCATACGCCCGTGAAATACGCCTGGAATACCTACGCTCGCGGTTGCCGGACCCCCTCCCCATACTGGCGGTGCAGGAGATCGAGATACCGGACGATGCGATCTCACCCTATGTATTCGCCTATGTACGCCCACTTCCGGCCCCAACCTACCGTCATCCCGAGGAAGCCACGGTCGGTTTACCCCCGCTGCGAGAGTTTCTGGCAGGCGACAATTGGGTTACGGCAATGGGCACACTCGACTATAACGGCGAGATCTGGTACGAGATCAACTCTGAGGAGTACATCAGGGCCGAGCACCTCTCCTTCACCCAGCCGTCACGGTTTGC
>JAFGNI010000240.1 GCA_016927095.1 Anaerolineae bacterium
AGCGGCGCCGGCACCAGCAGCTAGAGGGCCGAATACGACGGTTCGGTTACTTGATACCGCCGTTGCTGTAGAGCAGCTGCGCGTTGACCCAGCCGCCCTGGGGCGAGCAGAGGAAAGCGACGAGGTTGGCACAGTCCTCCGGCAAGCCTACGCGGCCCAGGGGCGTATCGCGCCGGACCTCGGCCATTTGCTCGTCGGTCATCCAACCGGTATCGGTGGGACCGGGGTTGATGACGTTGGCGGTGATGCCCAGCGCCCTGAACTCGTGTGCCGCTGCGAGGACGATGCGGTCCATCGCACCCTTGCTGGCACCGTAGGGCAGATTGCCGGCGGTGTGGTCGCTGGTGATGGTGAGGATGCGGCCCGTCCCAAAGTCACCCTGGAATCGCCGCCCGAACTCGCGGACGAGGAGCCAGGTAGCGCGGGCGTTAACGGCGAAGTGACGGTCGAAGCTCTCCACGGTGGTGGTGAGGATGTCGCTGTCGACGGAATGGCAGTGCGACATGACCAGCGCATTGACGAAGCCGAGGTCGCGCTCGACGATATCAAAGACGTGCGCCGGGACGTCGACCTTTGCGAGGTCGGCCTCGACGGCGACGGTACGGGCACCGGCGGCTTCACATGCGGCGCGCAACGCCACGATCTCCTCGGGGTCACTCGACCAGGGCATGGTCGCATCGTAAGGACGCCAGAAGGTGAGGGCGAGGTCCCAGCCCGATCGAGCCAGGGCACGCGCGATAGCGGCGCCGATGCCGATAGCGCGGCTGGCGCCAGTGACGAGGGCAATGGGACAGTGCGGTTGTGTTGTCATGTCACCCCATTATAAGGGTCTCGGGCTGATTCGCGAACTCACCCGCCCGACTCTGCACTCGGATTGGTACCAGTAACAACCAACTGATCACCGTCACCGCAATCGCGATCCCAACCGTCGCCCCTACCCCCCACCGCTGGAGCGCAAACCCGGCCCACGCAAAGCCGAGAACGGCGCCCCCGTTGCCGGCAGCGGTTGCGATGGCCATGCCCCGGTCCAAGGACTCGCGTGGCACCAGGTCAGTGACCCACGCACTGCCGACGGCGATCGCCGCAGCACCGCCGATCGCGCCGAGCACCGAGGCGGTGTAGAAGTGCCAACCCCGACTCGCGGCAAGAAGCGCCGCCAGGCCGAGGATGCCCGTGAAACGGCTGAGAGCGACGTAACGCTTGCGCCCCGTGCGATCCGACAGCCAGCCGAACAGCGTCGGAAGCGGCAGCTGGACCACGCTGCCGATCGCCGCGACGGTCGAGATCGCTATCGCACTGAACGCCTGACTATTCATCAAGAGCGACCGAATCAGTATGAAGGCGAAGCCCGTGATCGAGTTCAACAGAGCCGACGTGACATAGAGCACATAGTCCCTGCCAAGGGACTGCCGGCGGCCCTGCGACCGGGACGTATTGCGGGTCACCACAACCTCTGCATCGGCCAGAAAAAGCCCGGTGATAGGCCAGATAGCGATGAACGCGGCAAAGGTGGTGAACAGAGCGGTAAACCCACTCTGATCGACAAGATAGCCGCTCGCCAATCCGCCGGTTAGTGTTCCCAGACCGCCTGCGGCTGTGAGCAGCCCAAAGGTCCTACCACGCTCCTCAGGCGCGGCAGACAGTCCGGCGAGGATTCCGATCAGGGCCAGACCCAACCCTCCGCAGAACCAGGTCAACGCTGTGAGAAGCGTCAGGCCCCAGATGAGAGGCCCCTGCCCCATCAGCCAGATCAGGGGCACGCAGGTGACACCGGCAGCGATCAAGGGGATCTTGCGACTGTGAAACAGCGTGGCGACCCAACCGGCCCCCATCGACCCGACGGTCATCGCCAGATACACTAAGGCCAGATACGTGCCCGCGACGGTCTCGCCGGCGCCGAGCTCCACGGCATATAAGGGCAACAGCGGCAATACCCCTGATCCGAAGGCCCAAGGCACGAAGTTGCAGAGGAACAGCGCCACCATCTGCTTCCTGCTCATGCTTACACCTCCTGCATTCTAGCTCACATCCGTGGCGAGGCCGGGTACCTCGGCCATAGGCGTCATCGTCACGCGCACGCGGATAGGCAGTAGCAGGAACAGGCTGACGGCAGACAGACCCGCAGCAATCCACGTTGCACCTGCAGGCCCAAGGCGTTGCAGCGCCAATCCGGTGCCGGCATAGCCCATAACAGAGCCCACCGCCCCCAGGGCACTCGCTAGGGCCAGACCCCCGTCCAAAGCCTGGCGTGGAACCAAGTCTGTGATCAGCGCACGCCCTACCGCCAGAACAGTCACCGAAGAGATAGCCAGGAAGGCCGCAGCAAGGTAGAAATGCCAGACCCGCACCGCATACAGGACAGTGACAAGGCTCACAACTGTCGCCAGACGCCCGACGATCATGTAGCGTTTGCGGCCTGAGCGGTCGGACAACCAACCCATTACCAACGGCAGGGGCAGCCGTATGATGCTGCTAACCGCCGCTGTCGCGGAGATAGCCAGCGCTGTGAAGGCCCGCTCGGCCATCAAGAGCGAGCGCATCAGGCTGAAAGAGGAAATCGCAACCATCACAAGCAGAGCCGAGATCGCATAGAGGATATAGTCTCTGCCAAGTGCGGGACCACTGAGGGCATGCCGCCCCGACCGGCCCACCTCGCTCACCGGGAAGTCGGTAACAAACCAGGCAGCAACAGGCCAGAGCGCCATATAGGCAGCGAAGACGCCAAACATCGCGTTAAACCCGGCCCGATCAGCGATGTACCCACTCGCCAGTCCGCCGATCAGCGTACCAAGACCATTGCCGGTCGCCAGTAGACCAAAAACCCTACCGCGCACCTCCGGCCGTGCAGAGAGGCCAGCAAGGATCTGGACAAGCCCCAACCCCAGGCCACCGCAGAACCAGACAAAGGCGGTCAGAAGGGTAAGGGCCCAGACGCTGTCGACCCGCCCCATCAGCCACGCAGCAGGCACGCAGCAGACACCAGCCAGGATCAAAGGTATCTTGCGGCTCCGGAACAACGCCGCCATCCAGCCGGCAGCCATCGACCCGGCGGTCAAGGCGAGATATACGACGGCCAAAAAGCTCCCGGCTTTCACCTGGTCCGCGCCGAGCTGCGTTGCATAGACGGGCAGCAGTGGTAAGAATCCTGCGCCAAGGGTCATCGGCGTGACGGTACAAATGAAGAGCACGAGTGTCTGTTTGTGGGCCATGTCCCCCTCCCCTCCAGACTCGCAGAACAAAAAAGAGCATCAGCGGGGACGCCGGGAAAACCGCGGGGGACTGCTACGTTGTGGGCATCATTGCGTTGATCTAAGCGCCGAGAAGACGACCCCTTCCTACCACACAGAATACAATAGATCGCTGCGCTTGTCCAGCCAACAGGGCTGGGGGTCCAGGGCAATCGCGGTTGGAAACCGCGCATCGCCTCTCATAGCGCTGGTAGCTGAGCCGCCTCGGCTGTGCAGCAGCCGCTTGGCAAAAAGCCACACCGGTCCCGCGACCTGCGCGCGCAGGTCCACGCCACGGGCTAGCCCTTCGGGCCAGGGGTGGCTCGGCTAGCCGCCCTACCTGCCGGCCCAAGCTTGACGTCACGCCGGAAGCCGACAGCAATTGCCTTGGCTAGGAGACAGTCCAGAATGGGCGCGACTGGTTCGCAGTGAACGCTTTGGCGCTCTCCGCGGTAGAGCACCGAGGCGCCCATTGAAGAGCTGAGCCG
>JAFGNI010000241.1 GCA_016927095.1 Anaerolineae bacterium
AGGCAGGACGATTTCCTGTTGGCGAGTCTTCTCGGCGCGCACTACGCCGGCGAGACCAGGTCGTCGATGGCGAGCCCGGATGAAGGGTACAAGCAGGTCTATATGTCTGTAGAGCACCCCCATCCGATCCTGGCCGGTATGGAAGGAACGGCTCTTCTGCCGATGGGTGGCGATTTGGTGATTGTCAGCGCGGGCAACGATGTCGACGTACCGCTGCGGCTGTCGGCCCCTTTCATCGTGTTCCCCGAGGGCTTCTCCTATCCCACGGCGCCTCCATCGCGTGAGCCCCTGGTTATCACAAGGGAGCACAGCCAAGGTGGTCGTACGGTCCACTTTGCAGGCGCGCTAGGTACCCTGGCGTGGACGGTGCCTTATCCAGACTTACGTCGCCTGATTGCCAACGCCGTGACGTGGACCGCCCACGATCTGCTCCCGATCCGGGTACAGGGACCGCGGTCACTGCAGGTCTCCCTGCGTACACAGCCTGGACGCCGCCTGGTGCACTTGATCAACCTCACGGGTGGGGAGCGTTTCTTCCCTGGACTGGTGCCGCTGCACAATATCACGATTTCGTTGCCGATCGAGGCTGAGCGCAGCGTGAGTTGCGCGTTCCTGCTCTCGGATAGGCGCGAGCTTCCCGTGATTCGAGGGGCTGAGGGCTGGCAGGTCACGGTTCCACGGATCGTCGACTACGATGTGCTCGTTGTCGAAGTAGCATAGGTAGTTAAGCGTGATGTAAATCTTGTGAAGGTGTGGAAGCATTCCCGGTTTCGATGAGGGGAAGGGGAGGGTATGGAATTCGTACAACTGGGCAGAACCGGCACCACAGTCAGCCGACTAGGATTCGGAGGGGCGCCTGCTGGGTTGGCCAACTATCTGAGCCCATACTCGCCAGAGAATCGAGTGCAGCGTGACAGCGTTACACGTGCCCTGGCGCGCGCGGTAGAGCTGGGGATCACCTATTTTGACACCGCGCCCGCATATGGGCAAGGGGCGAGTGAGGCGATCTACGGTGAAGCACTTGCGGGTCTGGGTGGGGACATCTTCATCGCAACGAAGGTCACGCCTGATGGCGTCAGTGCGCGCGCCAGCGTAGAGGCGAGCCTCACGCGGTTGCGGCGCGAGCGGCTCGATCTGGTGCAGATTCACGGCTCGAGTTACAGCACAGAGCAGGCCGATGCTAGCCTGGCGCCGGGTGGCCTTGTGGCGCAGCTTGAGGAACTGCGTGATGAGGGGCTGATCCGATTCCTGGGCTTCACCACCGAGGACAACAATCCCGCGGTCTACCGCTTCATTGAGTCTGGGCGTTTCGACGTAATCCAGCTCTGTTACAATCTGCTCTACCAACATCCCGCCGAGCAGACGCGACCTTTCGGGAGCATGTTCGAGGCTGAGGCGCAACGGATGGGGATAGTGACTATGCGCACGGTGACATCGGGCCTTCTGCAGCGCTGGATCCAGTTGGCTAACCCCGGGAACACCTTCGACTATACGCCCGCCCTGTTGCAGTTCGTGTTGTCGAACCCGCTGGTGGATGTGGCACTGGTGGGAATGCGGGACGTCGATGTCGTGGAGCAGAACGTTCGTATCGTTGAGGACATAGAGGGGCGCATCAATATCAAGGCGCTACACGAGAAGTATGTCTAGCCCAGAAGCAGCGCATTGGAGCGCGGGTCGTCCTAACTTTGTGCTGATCATGACAGACACACAGGCGACCAACGTGGTTGGCGCCTACGGAAATCCGGATCTCCGTACGCCCAACATCGATCGGCTAGCAGAGACTGGTATCAAGTTTGAGCGGGCCTACACGACGTGTCCACTGTGCACGCCGGCGCGTGCCGGGCTGTTTACGGGAATCTATCCGCATACGTCGGGCGCGTGGACTAACAACTTGCCGCTGGGAGATAACATCAAGACGATGGGGCAGCGTTTTGCCGACGTGGGCTATGCGACTGCCTACATCGGCAAGTGGCATCTGGATGGCCATGACTACTTCGGTACTGGGCAATGTCCTCCCGGTTGGGATCCTGTGTACTGGTTTGACGGTCGGAACTACCTGGATGAGCTGGCCGCGGAGGGTGATGGCTCTGACCGCTTGATCACGCTCTGGCGACAGGGCCTCAGTAGCCTCGAGGACCTTCGTGCGCACGACATTCGTGCTGAGTTTACGTGGGCACACCGGAATGGTGATCGTGCGATCGAGTTCTTGAAGCGCCACGGGACTGACGATCGTGACCGCGCACCCTTCTTGCTTGTGGTCTCGTACGACGAGCCGCATCATCCGTTTACGTGCCCAACGTCCTATGTGGAGCAGTTCTCTGAGTACGATTACCCACTGGGGGCCGGCGCATTCGACCGGCTGGAGCAGAAGCCGGCGCACCAGCAGGAATGGGCTGCCACCGTGGGCGCCGGTGGGCAGGCCATGGCCGTCGGAACGGCTTCGGCCGTCGGAACGGCTTCGGCCGTCGGAACGGGTCTGCCCGTCCGAACGGGTTCGCCCATCGGTACCGTTCGCTCTCCGATGTACCTTGGCTGCAACAGCTTCGTCGACGCCGAGATCGGACGTGTGATCGATGCGGTGCACCGGTATGTGCCCGAGGACACCTGGGTCATCTTCACTTCAGATCACGGCGAGATGATGGGCGCGCACCATCTGACGGGGAAGGGGCCGGTGATGTACGAAGAGATTGCGCATATCCCCCTGATTATCGAGCCCCCCAGGGGAAGCGGGTTGCCAGCAGGGCACGGTGTGCGCAGTATCGAGACCCTCGTGAGTCACATTGACCTGCTGCCCACACTGATGGATCTTGCGGGGATGGATATCCCGCCGATACTGGAAGGTGAAAGC
>JAFGNI010000022.1 GCA_016927095.1 Anaerolineae bacterium
CCGCTGCTTTTCTCGGAGATGTACACGTTCAGGTCCTGGACAGCGTGGGACAGGTCATCGCCGACTCCGACGAATCGGGAGAGGAGAACAAGCTGGTCCTAGTGATGCCGGGCAGCCTCCGCGAAATGTTGGAGATGCGCGGCATGTCGATGCGCGGGCCGAGCATCATAGAGATCGACCCCGAAGCCTATGACTTGCCGGGCGGCTTCGTCCAGACGATCCCGCCCGGCACCTCGTTCACCGTGATCCGGCGGGACACGAGTCTGTGGGGCGCGCGTCTCAGCTTCGCTGAGGTCACCGCCGGCGAGAGCGGCACTTCTTCGGCAACGAAGGTGCAGACCAGCCGCGTGCCCCGTTCTGACACGACCGTCACCGTGCCGATCGGCGAGGCCGAGGACCCCATCGGCTATGTCGAACTGAGCGGGCCGCCCGCCCTCAACACCACGCTCCTCGACCAACTCCGACAGGCCCTACTGGTCGCCGGCGCAGGGGCCGTGGTCGTTGCGGGCCTCTTTGGGATGTGGAGCAGCCAGCGCATGGCAGCGCCCATCAAAAGCCTGGCCGAGACCGCGGCGCAGATGGGCGCCGGCGACCTCTCTGTGCGCGCTGACGTGACCCGGCGGCGGCGCTATGGCCGCGAGATTGGCGAGCTCGCCATGCAGTTCAACCAGATGGCGGACAGCCTCCAGGCCAGCTTCGACGAGCTTGCCGCGGAGCGCGACGCCCTGCGGCGCTTCATCGCCGACGCTTCCCACGAGCTCCGCACCCCCATCACAGCGCTCAAGAACTTCAACACGCTCCTTCTGGACGGCGCCGCCGACGATCCCGCGACCCGTGAGGAGTTCCTGACCGAGAGCCAAGCCCAGATCGAGCGCCTCGCGTGGATCACGGGGCACCTGCTGGATCTCTCGCGGCGTGACGCCGGCCTGGTGCCCCTGGCGCTGGGCGAGCACGACCTGCGCGACATCGCGCGCAGCGCCGTGGCCCCTTTCCACCCGCGCGCTCAGGCACAGGACATCAACCTGATCGTGGACCTGCCGGAGGACCCGGTAGCGCTGCGCTGCGACCACGCCCAGCTGGAGATCGCGCTCACCAACTTGCTGGACAACGCGCTCAAGTTCACGCCGGCGGGCGGCACCGTGAACGTCGCCGTCAACCGGGACGCGACCCACGCCGCGGTCGTCGTCGCCGACACCGGGGTTGGCATCGACCCCGAGGACCTCCCCCACGTCTGCGAGCGCTTCTACCAGGGCCGGCACCCCGGCACAGCCCAACAGGGTGTCGGCCTCGGCCTGGCCATCGTTAAGAGCATCATCGAGGCCCACGACGGCACGATTGCCATCGACAGCACGCCCGGCACGGGCACCCGCGTCACCGTAGAACTTCCCATACGCTCGTAGGCACGCCTCCTTGTAATTGCGGGTATCTCCCCTTATACTGATGATAGGTCGGCACGTCTGAACTGCTGCCAATCGCACGATCTCTCTCGCCGTTCACTCATCCGGCTCCACCCTCCTTGGCAGGACCGTCAGCGAAACGCCCATAGCCGTAGCCAACGTTCGCACCCGCGTCTACGTCCATTGACCCGACCCTGACCGCGGACACCTGGCTCCATCACGGCGGGCGCTCACCCACCGCTGTTCTAGCCCCTTCCGCGTGACGGCGAGGCGTGGCAGCCTGGCAGCGCGTTCTCTGTATGCAGCCGCGTCATTGGGTCTAGATCGAGAGGAGGGCACCTATGATGAAGGCACATCGTTTCGTTCTGTCGTGTTTCGTGCTTGTCGCGTCACTGCTGGCAGCGGGCTTTCTCCTCCACGCGTCCGCGCGCAGCGCCGTGACGGCATATGATCCACCGCCGGGGCTCGCGACGAGCTCCGAGGTGCGGCCACTTGCTGCGACGACCTTGCAGCCGTCGCCTCACCCGATCCTGGGAGATGTATCCGTCCGCAGGGCCATCGCCACCTGCACCGACAAGGATGCGTTGGTCGCGGCAGCCTACCCTGATCTTGGGCTCACGCCCGCTGAGCGCGAGGCGCTGACCTCGGACAGTTTTATCGCTGAGACCAGCAAATTCTATACAGAACCTGCTACAACCTACGGCTACGATCCTTCTGCCGGTGTGGACCTGCTCGAGGCAGCGGGATGGATGCTACCGACCGGCGAGGAGATTCGCACCAAGAACGGCCAACGCCTGGTGCTCATGTTGACCTCGAACGACTCCCCGCTGCGGGTTGCTTACCTTTCCGAGTTCGAGGCCCAGATGCGGGTGTGTGGCATAGACGTCATCCGTGACCATTCCCCCGATGCATACACCACCATCTTCTGGCGCGACTTCGAGCTCAGTGAGTTTGCGTGGGTCCAGGGCGATGTCGATGAGCCGGGCGGGCAGGAGCTCTATGCGTGTGACCAAGTCCCTTCACCCGATAATGGGTGGAGTGGCCTGAATACGATGGGATGGTGCAACCAGGCTGCATCCGACGCCATCGAGCTCGCCGGTGATACGACGCTCTCCGATACCGAACGCCTCGCCCACTACGAGACCTTCATCGACCTCTTCTCCGAGGACGTCCCGTCGCTGCCCTTGTTCTGGCGCCCGGATCCCGACACTCACGAGCCCACCGGCGCCTGGGAACACCTCGATTTCAACCTGGAGACCTACCTCCAGCAAGTCGATGCCACACCGGCCGGAAACGCCGTGCTGACGTACACCCACTACTGGGAGTATCCGTATGGCACGGTCGCGGTACCGCCTGGTGCTGTGACCCAAACGACCGCCATCGGCTTCTATCCGTTGGTCGAGAGCCTTCACCCGCCGAAAGAGGACTTCGTGTCCTTTCTGTCCTCTCACACGTTCAGACTGACTGCATTTCTGGAAGGCGTACCCCAAGACACATTCACGTTCGAGGTGCCCATTACCGTAACGCTCCACTACTTCTGGACCGGGCTTCCGGAATGGAATGCCCGCTACGACAAGACATCGCTGGTGCTCCTCGCGTGGGACGGGACCGACTGGCAGGATGCCTACCTGACATGTCCAGAGGGGAGCCGCTATGTGCAGCATGACCTCGCGGCCAACACATATGTGGTTAGGGTGTGCCGCGTCGCGGAGTTCAGTGTAATGGGGCAGGAGCGCCCAAAGGTATTCCTGCCCCTCGTGCTGCGGTAGCATCGTGCCGTCATTGCAGCACGACTTGACCCGGCAGCCGGGAGAGCGGATCTACACCTCCCGGCTGCCGCAGCCTGCTTGACAGGGTTCGACCACACCTCTATAACAGTGCGAAACACTCCGAGCCAGAGATGCGCGTTGGCGCCAAAACGGAGGCACCGTGACCCTGGTCACCACGAAGCTGTCGATGCCGGTGCTGCGGCGCGACCTGGTGCACCGGTCGCGCCTCATCGAAATCCTATCGGAGGGCCTGCTGGGTCCGGACCATCAGGCGGGCTTCGCCCGGCGCCTGACGCTGGTGGCGGCGCCCGCCGGCTTCGGCAAGACCACGCTGGTCCGCGTCTGGGTGGAGGGGCTCCGGTCTGAAGGCGCGGCGCAGATCGCCTGGCTGAGCCTCGACGAGGGCGATAGCGACGTGGTCCGGTTCTGGACCTATGTCATCGCAGCGCTGCAGGCTGCCCTCGCCGGGCAGGAGGCCGGCAGCGCACCGGGCTTCGCCGCGACCGCGCTGGCGCTGCTGGCACCCGGCGAGCTGGCACAGCCACCCACCGTGGCGCAGACGGAAGCCGGATTGGCCGCGCTGATCAACGATCTCAGTGGGCTTGACGCCAGGCTACTGCTCGTTCTCGACGATTACCATCTCATCGACCTGCCGGCGATCCATCGCGGCCTCGGATTCCTGCTGGATCACATGCCGCCGCAGCTGCACCTGGTCATCGCCAGCCGCGCAGATCCCCTCTTTCCCCTCAGTCGCCTCCGGGCCCGCAACCAGATGGCGGAGGTCCGGGCAGGGGATCTCGCCTTCACCGCCGGCGAGGCGGCGGCGTTCCTAGTGAAGACGATGGGCCTCAGCCTGCCGGGCAGCGCCCTGACCGCCCTGACCACAACCACCGAGGGCTGGGTGACCGGTCTGCAGATGGCCGCCCTGGCGTTGCGGTCCGCAACCGCCCGCAGTGAAGGCGTGCCGGATCTGGTGACGGGCCTGGCGCAGAGCCGGCGCTATAGCCTCGACTATCTCGCCGATGAGGTGCTCGCAGAGCTGCCGGAGGACCTTCAGAGCTTCCTGCTGCAGACTTCCATCCTGGATACCATCACCGGTCCCCTATGCGATGCTGTGACCGCAGACGCTTCGGCATCAAGCGCCACCGTTCTCGACCAGCTGGAACGCGCCAACCTCTTCATCGCGCCGTTGGGCGCGACGCGCGCGTGGTACCGGATCCACCCCCTCTTCGCAGAGCTGCTGCGCCGGCGCCTCGAACGCCGGCACCCCGCCTTGGTGCCCGTGCTCCACGAACGGGCCAGCGCCTGGTACGAGTCGGCCGGCCTGATGGAACCGGCCATTGACCACGCATGCAAGGGACCCGACCTGAATCGTGCCGCCGACCTGATCGAGCGCGAGGCGATGGCGCGCCTGGCGCGAAGCGAGAACGCTACTGTACTCCGCTGGATCGAGGCGTTGCCCGATGGCGTCGTCAGCACCCGCCCCCAGCTCTGTGCCGTCCACGCCTGGCTGCTGCTGATCAACGGACGCGCGCCCGAGACCGTCCGCGAGCGCCTCGATCAGGCAGCAGCAGGCGCAACTGCCGCCGAGGCTCGTGGGGTCACATCCGCGTTGCAGGCCCTCCTTGACATCTACCAGGGCGCGCTGGTGTCGAGCATCGCGCACGCCAACGAGGCACTGGCGGCGCTGCCTTCAGAGAACCGCTTCTTCCGCAGTGTGGCCGCCCACGCCCTGGGTATGGCGCACACATCTACCGGCGACCTTCCTGCCGCCGTTGAGGCCTTCGAGACCGTGGTGGAGACGGCGCGGGCGTGGGGGAACGTGATGCTGGCCGGGGCCGCGCTGAGCAGCCTGGCAGGCCTGCGTCTCTTGCAGGGCGCGCTGCACGAGGCCGAGGCCGCCTACCGCCAGGCGCTAGCGCTGAGCACGGACGACCGCGGCTTCCGCCTTCCCGTTGCAGCCCGCGCGTTGCTCGGCTTGGGCGAGCTCGCCCGGGAGAGAAACGACCTAGCCACCGCAACGGGGCAGTTGGAGGAGGCCTGTGAGCTGTCGCGGCACTATGGGCAGATTGGCTTGCTGGTCGGTCTCCTCACCCTGGGCCGCGTCGAGATCGCCAAGGGGGATCTCGAACGTGCCAGAGCCCTGCTGGGTGAGGCTGAGGAGCTGGCCTCCGCCACCCGCGCCACCGATCTGGACGACCGCCTGGTGTCGGTCAGCCGCCTTCATCTCCTGCTCGCCGAGGGCAAGCTGGACAAGGCCGCAGCGTGGGCCAAGGCCCACCGTAGGCGGATCCAGGATGCGCTCCAGGAGGCCGAGACGCAGACCGCTTTCGCGGGCAGCGGTCCGCTGTGCCGGGACTACAACTTGCTGGAGGCAGAAGCCATCGCCTTAGCCCGGACCGCCCTGGCCCTGCGCGACCCCGGGCAGGCGCTGGCCTTCCTCGATCCTCTGAGCGCTGTCGCCACCCGGCTCGGGCGCACGCGCCGCCGCATCGAGCTCCTGGCCCTCAGCGCCCTCGCTCACAATCAGGCAGGCCGCCGCCCCACGGCCCTGACCGCCCTCCAACAAGCGCTCGCCCTCGCCGCGCCCGAACCCTTTCGCCGCACCTTCGTCGACGAAGGCGCGCCCATGCGAGAGCTGCTGCAAGAGCTGGTCGTGGGCAGCCACCCGTTAACCGTTGGCACCACGGTGCATGCCTATCTCGCAGACCTTCTCGGCCACTTCGATGCTGCCTCCCTCCAGGCGCGCGGCCATGAACTGGACGCCGGAGAGGCCCAACAGCCCGTTCTCTCGCCCCGTGAACTGGAGGTTCTCGCCCTCATCGCCGCCGGCCTCACCAACCGTGAGATCGGCGATCGGCTCTACCTCGCCCTCGACACGGTCAAGGGCCACACGCGGGAGATCTACGGCAAGCTCGACGTTCACAACCGCACCCAGGCTGTCGCCCGCGCTCGCCACCTGGGCCTGCTTCCCATGTGACTCGGCCCCCTTGAGGGGTGCCCGCCCCGTCGCTCTCGTTCCGGCAAGCCCCCGCACCGTTCCCGCCGGATCTGTGATCCGCCGGCCCTCTTCTGCCGTGAGGGGCCGCGCTGCCAAGCCCGCCGGATCACAGATCCGGCCAGAACTTGAAGCAGGCCACCAAGGAACGACACCCCAACACAACACTTTCGTGTCTCCCCGGCAACACCGCCCGTCGCCTAAACTGTAGGTGATGAAAAACCAAGCGGATGGCACAACCAACAGCCCGGAAGCCGGCCCGCGGGTCGCACAACCGGCAAGCTACGAGATCACCGTTGAGGGCGTCCTTGACCCGGCTTGGGAGCCGTGGCTTGACGGGCTCACGGTTCACGAGCATAGGCAGTGTCACGGCACACCCGTCTCCATCCTGGTAAGCGAGGACGTGGATCAGGCTGCGCTACGGGGCGCCCTGGGACGCCTCTGGGACCTCAACCTGGCGCTCGTGGCCCTCCGCCGCAGAGTCTGAATGGGAGGATTGCGATGGCACCACGCTTTTGTCTGGACCTAGCGGAAAACGCAGACGCCGCAACACTTGGCGTCGCAGGGGGCAAAGGGGCTGCCCTCGTCCGGCTGACCGCGGCGGGCCTGCCCGTGCCCGGCGGGTTCATTGTCACGACCGAAGCCTACCGCGCGTTCGTAGCAGCGCACAACCTGCAGGCGCCCATCAACCGCGCCCTCGCCTCGGTCGGCAACGACCGGCGCGCCTCGGCGCTCGAGGCCGCCGCCGACGAGATCGGCGAACGCTTTCTTGCGGGCGAGATTCCGGCACCCATCGAGGCCGCCATCGCAGAGGCTTACGGCGGTCTCGGCGAGCGCGCGCCCGTCGCGGTCCGTTCTTCGGCAACGGCGGAGGACCTGCCCGATCTCTCCTTCGCCGGTCAGCAGGACACCTACCTCAACATCCAGGGCATCGATGCAGTTGTGGGCGCGGTCAGGCGCTGCTGGGCCTCGCTCTGGACCGCCCGCGCCATCGACTACCGGCTGCACCACGCCGTCCCCCAGGGCGCCGTCGCCCTCGCCGTCGTCGTCCAGCACCTGGTGCCCGCCGAGGTTGCCGGCATCATGTTCACCGCCAACCCGATGACCGGAGCCCGCGACGAGGTCGTCATCAACGCGGCGTGGGGCCTCGGCGAGGCCATCGTCAGCGGCAGCGTCTCCCCCGACACCATCGTCGTCGACAAGGCCACCGGCGCGGTCAAGCAGTATGACGTTGCCGAGAAAGCCGTGATGACGGCAGCGAATGCCGGGACCGGTGTCGAGACACGCGCTGTCGACGCCGCCAAGCAACGGCGCCGCGCCTTGACGGAACCGCAGATAAGCGAGCTTGTGACCTTGGGAAGGGAGATCGAAGCGCTGAGCGGCACGCCCCAGGACATCGAGTGGTGTTGGGCCGATGGGGCCTCCATCATTGTGCAGGCCCGCCCGATCACGACCCTCGGTATGGAAGCGCCGCTACCTACCGTGCCGGAACCGGACGACTGGCAGGTGCCCAATCCCAGGGCGAAGTACCTGCGCAACAACATCGTCGAGCTGATCCCCGACCCGATGTCGCCACTCTTCGCCACGCTGGGGCGCCGTGCGATCAACACCAGCCTGGGCAACTTGATGGCCCACTTCTTCGGCAGGTCCGGCATCGTGCCTGATGAACTCATCATCGAGATCGAGGGCTATGCCTACTACAACGGTGACTTCAGCACCAAGGCGATCCTCCACATCCTGCTCGGCAGTGTGGGCATCGCGAAGCGCATGTTCAGCGGCATGGAGGCGCGCGTCGAGGAGGCTTACGCCACCTATCAGTCCGCCATCGAGGGCCATCGCCTGGGGCCCGAGGCCGACACCAACGAAGGACCGGCGACAGCAACGGCGCATCTCGACGCGGCGTCAGCCCTGATGGAGGCGGCGATCGGCTACTACGGCGCCCTGGTGGGTGGCCTGATCCCGGCGGCCTGGATCACCGAGGGGCTCTTCACCGCCTTCTACAAGACGCTCGTGAAGCGCAGACAGGATCCCCGTCCCGCGGTCTTCCTGCTGGGCTTCGACAGCCTGCCGATTCAGGGAGAGAAGGCGCTCTACGACCTGACCCGGTGGGCCGCGACCCAGCCTGACCTGGGCGGCGCGCTGCTCGCGACACCTACAGGCGAGCTTGCCGGTCACCTGGCAAGCCCGTCCCAACACATAGGCAGCGACGCCGCAGCGGCCCCGGAGGGCGTACCCGGGCCGCTATGGGAGACTTTCGTCACCCGGTTTGCGGACCATCTGGCGACCTACGGTGGCACCATCTACGACCTCGACTTCGCCAAGCCCACGCCGGTCGGCGACCCCACCCCGGTGTTGGAGGCGCTGAAGCTCTTCCTCCGCGGCGAGGGTAAAGACCCCCACACCCGGCAACAGACGGCAGCAGAGGCGCGGGAGGCCGCCGTGGCGCAGACCGCCGCACGGCTCAAGGGGATGCGGCGACGGTGGTTCGCCAAACTGCTCGCTCGCGCCCAACACTACGCCCCCCAGCGCGAGGATGGGCTGACCACGCTGGGGTTGGGCTATCCCCTGGTCCGGCAGCACCTGCTGGCGGTGGGCCGGCAGTTGGTGACGGCGGGCGCGCTTTCGAAGGCCGACGACGTCTTCTGGCTGCCCGAGACGACCGTGCGGGATGCGGCCGCAAAGCTGGAGCGACATGAGCCCGTGGCCAACCTGGAGGCGCTGGCTGCGGCCCAGCGCAGACTCTGGGAGGCCCGGCGCCGGGTGACGCCGCCGTTGGCACTGCCGCTGCTGCCGAAGTGGCTCCGCAGGCTGATCCCTTCGCTTGGTGCACCGCCGGCTGCTGAAGCCGGTGGCACCCTCCGCGGCACGGCATGCAGCCCGGGGACGGTGACCGCAACGGCGCGGGTGTTGCTGGGGCCTGCGAACTTCGACACTCTTAAACCCGGCGAGGTGCTCGTCGCCGGCATCACGACCCCGGCGTGGACGCCCCTCTTCGCGCTGGCGGGCGCCGTCGTTACCGACGTCGGCGGCCCCCTGAGCCACGGCTCCATCGTGGCGCGGGAGTACGGCATCCCGGCGGTCCTGGGCACCGGCAACGCCACCCGCCGCATCAGGAGCGGCGACCGGGTCCGCGTCGACGGCGCGGCGGGCACCGTGACCGTGCTCTAGCGCGGCTGAGGTCGCCGGCTGCCACGGCGAGCGATATCGCATGTCGCCTCATGTCAGCCGCAGATGTCATTTTGAGCGGGTCAGCTGATCACCCGCACTACCAATCAAGGCCAGTGAAGAGCCTGTCCTGAGCGGGCCTCCACGCGGGGGAGTTGCGTAGGAATCCCACGCCTCGGAAGGCATTTGTGCCTGAGAGACCGGCGGCCTCTTGAGGTGTGAGAGCCTTCACTGACCTCGGCTGTAAGACGAGTTGGTCTGCTAACCCAAACTGGATGGCAGCCTCCCTCTGAGGACTTTTGAACGAGATTGCCCTGGCAGGGTGGCTGTCCCACCCCCTTCCGCCACCAACGCCCGGATGGCCTGCCCTTATCACTTGTCCCCTATCCCTGTTCTCCTTTTCTCCCCCGGCTTGTCCCTTGCGCGCCGTCGTCCGCCGTCGTATAATGGGCACCAACCGACTTCCCCACCCGAGGAGGCATCCATGTATCCCGAACCGCGACCTGGACCTATGCCGTCCCTTCATCCGTCAAGGTGGTCTGTAGTTCTGACCGCTCTGCTGCTCCTCATAGCCAGCCTTGCATGCCTCAATACCCATACGGCCTTCCGCATCACGCCCACTGAGGAGCGTGCCGCGGAGGTTCACCTCGCCTACACCCAGATGCTCACCGAGGGATACATTGAGGCTGCCCGCCGCGCCAATGCTGACCTGCGGCAGGACTATGCCCAGGCCGGACAGCCTGCGCCGGAGGGAGGCTTCCCAGAGTCGTGGACCGAGATCGCAGCTGTTAGCCAGCAGCAGTTGCCCGATCCTGACTTGGTAATCACCGAGACCGGTAGCCGTGGCTACACGGCTGAGGCCTCATACCAGGTCGACCCGAGCAGCGACGCGCCTGAAGGGTGGGCCTTGACCATCGGCGATGTAGATGAGGACGGTGTCCAGCGCTTCGACTTTGAGATGAAGACACTGGAAGCCAGTGATGACTTTGACTACGTCGAGCTCGCCCGCAGTCTTGAGGCTCCCATGCCGCCGAAGCCGCCTGTGCCGGCAGAGGACGCCGGCGGCGGTGACGATGGCTTGGGAGGCCTCTTCAGCGGCCTAACGACACTGATGAATGGCGAGCTGGCCGAGGCAGACCTCAACGGTTGGTACATGTGGCGCATCCTGAAGGAAGCCGGCATTCCCGTCTTCACCTACGAGATCACGATGCCAGGCCAAGTCACGGCACACACGATCGACGGTCAGACCGCCGGCACGCTAGACGACAGTGGTAGCACGGTCACATTGGTCATCGACGACGATTTCATCAGGACGTTTGGCCTCACCGGGGCCCCCTTCCACGTGCAGTCAGAGGTCAACCAGTGTGAAGCGCAGTGCAGCACGATGCCTCATATGCTGTGGGACAAATCGGCGCCGGGCCCGGGCTGCACGTGTATCTGCGAGACCGGCTATGAGAGTAACGACAGCGGTGATTGCGTCGCCTGCGCTCAGGTCTGCGCCGCCTACGATCCCCACGCCGTCCACGATCCCGGCGACAGTCAGCCCAATAGATGTGGCTGTACCTGCATCGGCGACCTTATGACGTTCGCCTGGGGCGAGACCGGCGGCGCGTGCCGGTGTGTCGGCAATGCGGTGCTCCAGGGCGACGACTGTGTCTGCGCAGCCGGGTACGTGAAGAGCCTCGATGGCCTGAGTTGCGTGCTCGCCTCAGAGGTCGTGGAACCTGTCACCAACTGCCCAGCCGGCACCAACTGCTTGCTGAATCCGGACCAGTGCAGATGCACAAACGGCATGATCTGCGATCCCATTGCGCAACAGAACAACGTAGGGCTCGGCGATCCGGAGACCTACTGCGCTGGGAAAGTCGCCTACGTGATGATCTCATCAGAGTTGACGCCCTACGAACGCCAATGGATCCACGGCAAGATCAGCGCCATACGCAGCTTCTTCACCAATGCCGGTTACACCACATTCACGGTACTGGTCTACAGCCCCGGTCAGGTTGTTGAACTCATCGCACCGCCCTCGACCCAGGCCATCGCCTACTTCGGACACGCGATCGAGCCCGCCATCGAGGATATCGCCGCCGGTACCCTCCGCAACGACATTTTCACCTGGCTGCAGAAGCAATATGCCGCCAGAGGCAGCACGCCCAATGATGCATTCCGCCTGAGCGATCCGCGAGGCAAGAACCTGGGCCTGCAGTTCGCCTATATGCACACCTGCCACTCCGCTGACAATATGTCGCTCCGCGACTATCTTGTACGCAGCGGTGGCACGTACTGGGGCGAGACGGGACTGCTCTTTGCGCCACAGTCACTGACGCGGTATCCCCGACCCTGAGGAGCTTCATGATGAACATGCTATGGAAGACGCTTGTGGTTTGCCTGGTGGTGATGTCGTTGCCGGCCCTGCCTGCGGCTGTCTCTGCCCAGGCCGACGACATCGCCACAGCCCTTGAGCGGATCGGCATCGCAGGAGCGCAAGTGGCCGTGGACGGTGATACAGTCACCGTCGCGTACGAGCTGGCACTCGCCAGCCTTGGCCCGTGGGAGTCCTTCCTCCACCAGACCGCCAACATCATGACTATCGTGCGCGAGCACAGTGATCATGACGTGGCAGTCGTGCTCCGGATCACCTACGATGACGGCAACGTCATACAGATCACCGGACGCACCGACGGGGCTGTCGCTTTCCACGATGGGCAGCTGTCGTTTGACGAGTATGACGCGATGCTGGAGTTCCGCCCTGTGACCCGCGGTCCCGCCATCACAGGAACCGTCTGTGAACCCGAGCTGGGAGATAACTGCGCGACCTCCGATGCCTGCGCCTGCTACCCAAATGAATCGTGTGATCCGGACGCGACGGCTGCCAACGCCCGCGGATGCGTCCTGATCTCCGAGCCCGCCAACGCTCACCTGAACGAGGCCCAGTATATCTGCAACGAGGGTTACGTCTGGAACAGCGATCTGACCGCGTGCGAGATGCCATTGGTCTGCCCCGAAGGCACCTTTGCCTTCAACGGCGAGTGCATCGCCCACGAACAAGAGGCTGAGGCGCCGGTTGCGGCACCTGACAACCAGACCTTAGGCAGCCGCAGCGGCAGCGGCCTCGGTACCCTCGCGCTCATCTGCGGCGGGGGGCTCTGCCTGTTAGTACCGATGGGCGTCGTTGCCGTCCTCATCTTGCGAGGCAAGAGGCGTCAGCGGAGCGCGGATCAGACACCCCACTTAACGCCCACCGCCCCACAGGCAGAGCAGATCGGACTGCGATCCACAGGGGCACTACCACCCGTCCCCCAAGCGACGCCGTTACAGGGGGCCGTGCCACATGCCACCCCAGCGCCAGAGGTAGCCCCATCGCCCCCACCCCCGCCGCTGCCCACGCCCTTCCTCGAGCTGGAACGCCAATACGCGGATCTCAACAAGGCCTATGTCGCGGGCCAGATGGATCGCACCGCCTTCCGGCAGGCACTGGCCGCATTAGTGCTCCGAGATGATCGCGGTTACTGGTCGTTCAGCCCCGGTCGCTGGATGTGGTTTGACGGATCACAGTGGGTCCACCGCGATCCCGAGGCAACATAATACCTTCAGCGGACACCTTAGCAGATTGAGCTTGAGAACCGCTGAACACCATGCCGCGAGGAAAGATAGGCTACCGGAGGACCGTGATGCGCGCCCCCGCCGTACGCACGAGATCATCGGGCGCGGGGGCGGCAACCGCGCGGGCCAGCAGTGCAATGGTGGCGCGTACCGCGCGCCCGTGGACGAGGCCAAGCAGCAGATAGAGGGCCGCGACAAGGAGCGCAAACCCGCCGGCGCCCTGCCAGAAGCGAGGGTCCCCAGTGACCCAGGCAAGCCCAAGCAGGGAGGCCCCGACCGTCATCAATGCACCATACCAGAGAAGCTGTAGGAGCCACTCCCCGATCGTCACCGGTAGCCCTGGTCGCACGCGAACGTCGACCTCGGCGCCAACCTCCGTTGGGACCAGCCGCCCCCCGACCGTCAGGTAGACGATGCCACCGAGGACGTTGCGGCGGGACCGGTCGCGTCCCCGCATACGAAGCGCGAAGGCGTAGCCGCCCTCGGCATCCCGAACCAGGTCCAGGCGCAGCCGCGAGAGATCGGTCGTCCGCCCACGCTGGGTGACACGATACGTGGTATGCGCCGCGAGCTGCTGGAGTCGGTACGCGCACGTGGGCGCCTCGTAGGGCGACTGGAATTCGGTCGGTTTCGCCATCGCAGCCTAGAACGGCCACTCCACCCCGCGGTAGTCCAGCATCACCAGGCGGTCCTCATCCGCGCGGTCATTGAGGAAGATCGGCAACGCGTGCGCCGCGGCCTCCTCGGGCTCCATATCCGCCTCCGTGTTCTTGCTGCCGCCCATGTAGGTGCGCATCCACCCGGGGTGGTAGAGCCGGAAGGTGTACCCGTCCGGGCGCAGGTCGTTGAACATGATCTTGACCGCCATGTTCAGCGCCGCCTTCGACATGCAGTAGCTGTACCACGAGGTCCGCTCTGCCATCGTGATGCTCCCCGCCTCCGAGGAGACAAAGCACAGGCGCTTGCCTATGCCCGCATCCAGCAGCGGCATCAGCGCCTCCACCACGCGGATCGCGCCCAGGGCGTTCACGTCAAAGAGCCGGTGCATCGCCTCGTAGTCCTGCGGTTCCCGGATGGGCGCCTTCATCGTCCGCGACGAGATCCCGGCGTTGCCGATCAGCAGGTCGAGGTGATCGACCGCACTCGCCACCGCTGCTGCCGCCGCTTGCATCGATTCCTGCGAGCTCACGTCCAGCGGCACGACGGTGAGCGCGTCGCCCTGCTCCGCCGCCAGCTCATCCAGCGCAGGCCAGTCGGGCATGTACTGCCCGGCGAAGACCCGCCGCCCCCGCGCCAACAGCCCTTCCACGAGGGCATACCCCAACCCCCGGTCCGCCCCCGTCACCAACGCCGTCTGTGCCATTGCACCTCCCTGAAAAACATCCACAGATTACGCAGACTACACGGATAGAACAACAGAATGGAAGAATCAACGAATGAGCGAATGGTGGCCTTCACTTAGGCAGTCTGCGTTTTTCGTTGTTACCACTCTGTGTAGTCTGTGAAATCTGTGGATGATGTTGTTGGCCCCAACCGCCAACGCCAGTTTACACCAACCCCACTGGCTCTACAATCTGGCACAGAGACTTCGTGATCTGCATTTCAGAACAGGAGAAGCTATGGCCATCGCCGCCATCCGGCACCGCCTGGAGACCGAAGCGCGCACGCGGTTCGTCGCCTTTGGCTCCTCCAACACCGACCGCCGCATCCACGGGCTGCACTGGTTCGACTGGCTGGACCTGGGGATCAAGCAGACCTTCGGGCGGGTCCATCATTGCATCAACGCGGGCGTCGGCGGGGATACCACGCGAGAGCTACTGGCGCGCTTTGACGAGGATGTCGCGCGCTACAGCCCGCACGTTGTCTTGTTGACCATCGGCGGAAACGACGCCAACCCGGACAGAGCACTCGATTCCGCGACCTACCGCGCCAATCTGTTCGCACTATGCGAAATGATAGGGGGTCTAGACGCTGTTCCGGTCCTGCAGACCTACTACGCCGCCGACATCCCGGCCCTCGGCCCTACCCACGGACCGCGCTTCCTGGAGAACATGCGGATCATCCGCGACGTCGCCGTCGAGGCCGACGTCTCCTTCATCGACCACCACCGTCGCTGGGAGCCCCTCCGCCAACAGCATCCAGACCTCTACCGCGCGCTGATGCTCGACGCGCTCCATGTGAACCGGCTAGGCAACATGCTGATGGGCCTCGACCTCCTCCGCGCCTTCGACCTCCACCTCGACGCCCAGGCCGAAGCTCACGTCACCCCCGCCCGCGCCTACCAGGCACTCCTGGACCGTCTTGAGGGCTAGGCCGGGTTGGCCGGGTTGCGCCCGCTACACTGTCTACACGGGCCCAGGGCCACAGGCGCTCGATGCACTGACCAGTAGAGCCCAAGCCGGGACACCCAGCTGGCTGGAATCCGGCACCACCTTTGTTGCCACCAAACACCTTGGTGTATACACTGGCTGATCGATAGGTTTGTGGTGCTCGCGGGTCCCGCTACTGCCGACCATCACTTGTCACCGGTGACCAGCCCGCTCCGAAAGCCTCGTTCTGTTGACACGCAGCGCCACTGATCATATAATGGTGTCAGGTTAGAGCATCCAGCCTGCTGCCGATCTGCCTTCTGTACTCGGTTTCGCTGAGGTACAGTCAAGGGCTTCTAGATCGCCTTATAGAGTCGTCGCTCTAGCCGTGTTCCCTCTATCGTCGCACAAAGGTCCGTACGTACTCGATTGCGCTGCGCCTAGGTGCTGTCTGGGTGAGCCGCCGCCCGTGGTCTCCCTAGGCCTGCTACTGGAGCTTGGAGGCTAGTCTCCTCCATCCGCCATGCCACACCCGGCGACGCTGCACCCAGCAACGCGCCGGACATACACAGCCAAGCGTGCCTCAAAGGAGTTCACGATGAAGAGTAGGTTACCGCTCACACTCGCAGCACTTGGCGTCCTCCTGGTCACTACTCTACTCGCCACAGCCGGTCCACCTCCAGCTCAAGCGCTGACACGCGATGTCCCAAGCTTTGCCAGACACGACGTGGACGACAGCTTGACGTGGGCAGACGCCTGTGTCGCCGACCTAGACGGAGATGGTCACGACGACATCGTGGCGGGCGAAGGTGTTCTATCGGAAAACGGCTACGTTGCCTGGTGGGAGAACGACGGCACCCCCGCCGACGGCGGCTGGACGGAGCACCCAATCGCTACGGTCTATCTCGCCATCGGAGCGGTGCACGTTTCCGACCTCGACGATGATGGCGACCCAGATGTCATCGCCGCCGCGGCGGGCCGCTTCTCAGGATACGGGATCATCGTCTGGTGGGAGAACGATGGTTCACCAGGTAACGGCGGCTGGACGGAGCACATAGTTGAGGACACGTTCGATGGCGCTTCCGACGTCACTACAGCGGACGTGGACGGTGACGGTGATCTGGATGTCATCGGTGCGGCCTACAACGAAGGCACCTTCGCATGGTGGTCTAGCGACGGCACCCCAGCCGATGGCGGTTGGACCCAGCACCTCATTGCTGATTCGCTCGCTGGGCCGAGCGCTGTAGTCGCCGCCGACCTTAACGGTGATACACACGTTGACATTGTCGGCACTGTCGCCGGAGACTACATGGCGGGTGATGGTCTCGTGGCCTGGTGGCGGAGCGACGGGACGCCAACCAATGGGGGCTGGATCAGCCAGACTCTCGCCACGAACTTCGGACTGGCAAGCGGCGTTCACGTTGCCGATCTGGACGATGACCAAGATCCCGATGTGCTGGCGGTGGGCGCCCACGCCTACGAGTTCACATGGTGGGAAAACGACGGCACTGGAAGCTTAACGAAGCGGGCGCTCAGCGGCGACTATGAGTACGCGCACGACGTAAATGCCGCTGAGCTAGATTGTGATGGCGATATGGATGTGCTAGCTGCTTCAACGACCGATGGGGCGGCG
>JAFGNI010000242.1 GCA_016927095.1 Anaerolineae bacterium
GCCCGTGCCACGTTACGGTTGCTCCGTGAGCGGACCGATGCCGAGATTGTCTGCGTCGACGTCAGCTACCACGTGATGTACGACGTCCGCAAGAACGTCTCCGAGACCACAACGCTCCCTCACGTTCTGGAGGAGTTTGGCGTCCCTCTGATGGATGGCACCCAGCCGCCCTATGTGATCGTGGGTGTGCCAGGAGGCGGGCAGATGTTCGAGGCGTATGCGATGATGCAGGACGTCGTCGACGCCGATGCCGTGGTCTCCGTCGCGAAGATGAAGAACCATGCGTATATGGGTGTCACGGCTTGTCTGAAGAACCTCTTTGGCCTGATGCCCGGCGGCCCGGTGGGGCGCTCTCGTCACTACTACCATCACTTGGTGCGGATGCCTTACATGCTCGCCGATATCGGGAGGATTATCGATCCCGCGCTGAACATCGTCGATGCGCTGATAGGACAGGCAGGGAGCGAATGGGGCAATGGCGACGGGATGGCGCGGGAGGTCAATGGCCTGGTAGCCGGCGATCAGGTGATCGCGACCGATGCTGTGGTCACCCACTTGATGGGCCATGATCCGGCATCAGACTGGCTCACGCCGCCCTTCCATCGCGACCGCAACGCAATCCTGGTCACTGCCGAGGGCGGCTTTGGGACGGTGGATCTCGATGAGATCGACCTCGAGTCCGAACTGGTGCCCCAGCCGGAGGGCGCCTTCTTTGCCAAGCAGTGGGACGATCTGGACACAGTGGTGACCTGGCGGCGGACGATGTGCGAGCAGGGCCTCTACTACCGCGATCATATGGCGGAGATGGTTGACGCCTATGCCGGGGAGTATATCCTCCTTCAGGATGGCGAGGTCCGCTGGCATGCAGAAGATGGGATGATCCGCGTGAGCCGCCGCCAATTGGCCGGTAAGTACAGGAACCACGCAATGTTCTTCAAGTACGTGGATCCCGAGGAGCGAGAGCAGGAGCACTTCGAGGTCTACGAAGAGGCATTGGCACACATAGAGAATCAGGGGACAAGGGACGAGGGATAGGGGACAACATCAGATGCGCACAGATAGGACAGACTACAAGGTTCGAGCCGTACATTGTGATCACCGTTCCGAGGATGAGGCCGTCTACGAGGCGCTCAAGCGCGCGACCGCGCCCTTGACTGAGGCGTGGGCAGAGCTCAAGGCAGCGGGCACGATTGCGATCAAGTTCAACCAGGACTACGATCCCGATCGCATGCCCCACTTCAAAGGGATGCGCCAGCAGTTGGTGAGCGACAAGGTGGCGCGCGCCGTGCTGCGCCTGCTTCGGGAGGAAACTAGCGCCGGGATCTTCTGCGTCGATACCACCGTCTTCCACCGGCACGAGGCGGAGCGTGGCAAGGGCTACTCGACCCAGTTAGCGCCGGTGCTGAAGGCGTTTGAGGTTGACTACGTCGATGCTGACGAGCCGCCGCACGGCGTCTACGACGTCCCCGGGGGCGGGCAGATGTTCACACGCTACGTGATGCCAGAGCGTGTGATGGAGGCCGACGCGCTGGTGGATGTGCAGAAGATCAAGAACCACGCCTTCATGGGGGTGACGCTGACGCTGAAGAACCTTTTCGGTCTGATGGTGCAGCTCCCACACAACAAGCCGCGTCACTACTACCATCACCTCGTGCGTATGCCCTACATGCTCGCCGACCTGGGTCAGCTCTATAACCCCACGCTGAACATCATCGATGGCCTGGTCGGTCAGGCTGGGATGGAGTGGGGCAACGGCGAAGGCCTGGGCCGCGTCGTCGACGCCCTCATCGCCGGCGATCACGCTGTGGCGACCGACACCGTCGGGATGCACCTGATGGGGCTCGACCCGATGAGTGACTGGCTCGCCGAGCCCTTCCATCGTGACCGCAACCCGCTGCTTGTCGCTGCGGAGGGGGGCTACGGCACCGTCGATCTCAACGCTATTGACTGGGAATCCGAGGTCGATCCTCAGCCCGAGGGCACCTTCTATGCCATCATGACCGATGCGCTGGAAACCAACATCAGTTGGCGGCGCACGATGTGCGAACAGGCGCTCTACTACCGCGATCATATCCGGGACTTCGCCGGCAAATACGCCGGCGAGTACATCCTGCTGCAGGACAACGAGGTCAAGTGGCACGATCCCGATGGTCACATCCGCGTGAGCCGCCGGCAACTCGCGGGTGAGAACAAGGACCACGCGATGTACTTCAAGTTTGTCGATCCCGAGGAGAAGGAGGGCGAACACTACGCCGTCTACGAATCGGCGCTGGCGCACCTGCGCACCCTCGATCGCGTCTGCAAGATCGATCGCCCGCCGGCTGTGGTGAAGAGCTGGGCGGATTACAGATAGCGACATGGGATAAGGGATAAGGGATAAGAGATAAGGGAGATGATAGACCACGGGATGGCGTTCGTGACGGATCTGTGATCCGTCGCCCGGGCGCTAGGACGCGACGACGCTGCCCTGTCCCTTTTCCCTTATCCCCTGAACTGTTGACGAGGAGATTGCTGTGACTGATCGAGCCTGGCGCGGCAGCTTTGCGATTCCGATGACGCCGTACGATGCGCAGGACCGCATCGATGTGGATGTTCTGGCGGATGAGATCGAGTTCTGTGTGGCGTGCGGTGTAGGCGGCATCGCGGCACCGTTGATGGTCAGTGAGTTTCGCTCGCTTTCGGAGGATGAGCGCAAGCTGATGATGCGCGTTGCCGTCGAGGTGAGTGATGGGCGCGTGCCTGTGGTCGGCAACGTCGCTGCCGTCAACACGCCCCTGGCTGTGGACTATGCCGAGTATGCGCAGAAGCTCGGGGTGGACGCCGTCATTGCGATGCCGCCCTACATCCACAAGCCGGACTTCCGCCGCATCTACGCTTACTACCAGGCCATCTCCGATGCAGTTGAGGTGCCGGTCTGGATCCAGAACGCCAGCGTTGCCGCGCTCTCGCCCGACCAACTGGTCCGGCTTTGTGAGGAGATCGAGCACGTGAGTTGGGTGAAGGAGGAGGTCCCGCCAAGCCACAAGAACATCAGCGCCCTATTGGCCAAGCAGAGCCCGGCGGTCAAGGGGGTCATGGGCGGCGGCGGTGGTCGTCCCATCTTTGCGGAACATGCGCGGGGTGCCTATGGCAACGTCCACGCTTGCCAGTTCTGTGACCTCGTCCAGCGGGTCTGGGAGCTGCTGGACGCCGGGAACACCGGGGCCGCGGGCGATCTCTTCGAGCACCTGCTGCCCTCGCTGATGCTGGAGGGCATGATGGGGATGGCTTACGCCAAGGAGATCATGATCCGCCGCGGAGTCTTCAAGAACCACATCGTCCGTAGCCACACGCGGCCCCTGGACGTGCACGACATGGCAGAGATCGACCGGACGTGGGAGCGGATTCAGCCGTATTTGATCTGGCACAGGTAGGCGAATCGCAGATCTCGAATTAACGAATGGGCAGAATTAGCGAATCAGCGAATCTCAGCAGGGTCTCCGCAAATGCGGCGTCATCTGCGCAGTCGCGGATTTGGCATCTGTTGATTCACTCATTCGTCCATTTCCGAAGGGAGTCCCGATGACGAAGGAAGATGCCATGCTAGACAACATCGAGAACGCGGTCAATACGTATTCGCGCCCGTCCGAACTGCGGATCACAGATATGCGGACGGCGACGGTCTGCTCGAACTACGACTATCCGATCATCCGCATCGATACCAACCAGGGGGTCTATGGGATCGGCGAGGTCCGCGATGCCGGTCACCGCGAGAACGCGTTGCAGTACAAGAGCATGCTGTTGGGGCAGAACCCCTGCAACGTCGATATGATCTACCACACTCTCAAGCGGTACGGCAACTTCGGCCGCGAGGGCGGGGGTGTCTCCGGGATCGAGATCGCCCTGATGGACCTGATCGGCAAGGTGTACGGCATTCCCTGCTACCAGCTTCTGGGTGGCAAGTATCGGGACAAGATCCGGATCTATGCGGACACGCCGGAGCCTGAGGCGCCCACGCCCGAGGCCTATGCGCAGCGCGTGCTGAGCCGGAAGGGGATGGGGCTGACCTTTATCAAGTTCGATGCGCGGTTGCAGACGCTGCAGGACGTCCCGGGCGCGACGGTGGGCACACCAACCCAGCATGAATACGCCATTGGACCGCGCACCCGCGCCGCAGGCACCGGCCAGGTTGTCAAGATCACGGAGAAGGGCTTCGAGAAGTTGGCCGAGATCGTCGCGATGGTCCGGCAGACGGTTGGTTGGGATGTCTCGCTCTGCATCGACCACTACGGGCATGGTTACCTGACCGTCAAAGAGGTGATCAAGCTGGCGAGCTACCTCGAGCCCTACGCGCTGGCCTGGATGGAGGACCCGATGCCTTCCCTCGATATGTGGGGGCACAAACGGGTCACGGAGGCGGTCAATGTGCCCATCGCCGGCGGTGAGGACCTCTACCTCTGGGATCAGTTCCAGCCCTTCATCGAGAACCGGGCTGTGGACATCATCCACCCTGACCTGCTGACGTCCGGCGGTATGGGGGAGACCAAGCGGATCGCTGACTACGCGGAGCGTTTCGGCATTCCGACGGCGCTGCACTTCGCCGGCTCGCCCATCGCGTTTATGGCCAATCTGCACACCGCAGCGGCGCTCTCCAGCTTCGTGGCGCTGGAGCACCACGGGCTGGACCTGCCCTTCTGGAACGATCTGGTCACCGGGATGGAACAGCCCTACCTCGTCGACGGCTACGTCGCTGTGCCGGACAAGCCCGGCCTGGGCGTCGACCTGAACCTAGAGGGCATCCGTGCCAATCTGCGTCCGCCCAGTGGCCTCTTCGAGCCGACGGACGAGTGGAACACGCCGAAGTTGGGTTTCTGGCAGCCTGACCGCCGGTGGGACAGGTAGTTGGAAAGTTGGAACGTTTAGACGTTTGAACGTTAGCGTCCTGGAGTATTCTATGGAGGTGGTCATGCAAATGACATTCCTTGGTACTGGCGCGGCTGAGGCGATACCAGACCCTTTCTGCAGCTGTCGCGTCTGTGAGATCGCGCGCCGCGAGGGCGGGCCGCACGTGCGGGCGCGCTCGGCAGCTTTGGTCAATGAGGATCTGTTGATCGACTTGGGACCGGATATCTTGACATCTGCGAACCAGGCCCGGGCCTTTCTCGGCGGCCTCAAGGGACTGCTGATCACGCACCGGCATTCCGATCACTGGCTGCCGCAGAATCTCTACTGGCGGCGGGCCGGCTTCACGCCGACGGAGATGGTGCCGTTGACGGTCTACGGCCCTGCGGATGCGATGGCTGATCTGACTCCTGACTTCGGGGAGGCCGCCCACTTCACTTGGAAGACCGTGGCGGCCGGCGACCGGTGGGAGCTGGGATCCTACACGATCACCGCGGTCCCCGCGACCCACGGGGGCGGGATGCTGGAGCCCCTGCTCTATGTCATTGAGCAGGCGGGCAAGAAGCTCTTCTACGCAACCGACACCGCCCCTCTGGGCGAGGCGGCATGGGAGGTGTTGGCACCCTTGGGCCCGATGGACGTGATCGCCCTCGATGCCACCACCGGGCTGCTTCCCGGTGGCGATGGACACCACAGCTTCGACGCCTTCGTCGACACGCGAGCGGAACTGATCCATCGCGGCGTGATGGTGCCCGGGAAGACAGTGCTCATTGCCCATCACTTCTCGCACAACGGTCTCTTTACCCACGACGAACTTGTCGCGGCCTACGGTGCTTACGGTGTCGACGTGGCCTATGATGGTATGGAGGTGGGGATAGGGGAGAAGGGATAGGGGATAGGGGATAGGGGATAGGGGATAGGGGACAGGGGATACGGCTTTGGTCTCGGGGTTCGCGACGGATCACAGATCCGTCGCCCGGACCTTTGCCGTGGCCAAGACGCGAAGCTGCATAGACGCTGTCTTTCTCCTTCTCCCCTTTTCCCTCTTCCTGCTCTTGCTATGGTTACATTGCAAACCGACCTAACACTGACACGGGGACAGGCGAGCGACGTGCTCTCAGCTTGGCTGGGTACGCGTGTCCGCTGCACGGGGATCGCGCCGCTGGATGGCGGCATGCTCAACTCGGTGTTGCGCCTGCAGTTCGACCACGATCCGTACACTGCGGTGATCAAGCTCAATGGCGATGGGCAGGCTTTCACGGCAGAGGCCCGGGCGTTGTGTCATATGCGGGAGCGCGGCTTTCCCTGTCCAGAGGTCTACCTTGAGGACAGCACGCCATCGGTGTTGCCCTACCGATTGCTGTTGCTGGAGGCGTTGCCCGGCGTCCATATGGGACAGGCGACTCTGAGCGATACTGACCGGGCCCGCGTCGAGCGTGAGCTCGCGGAGGCGATGGCTGCGCTTCACGACAACACCCGTGACACCTTTGGGTCGGTGGATGAGGAGGGCCCACGTGACTGGCGTGAGGTCTTCATGCCCGATCTGCACAAGATGCGTGCCTCGCTCGAGGTGAAGACACGTCTTTCAGCCACGGTCCTGGACGAAGTGGACCGCGCTATCGAGATCGGTGAGAGCTGGCTCGCGGATCAGGGGCCCCCGACGCTGATCCACGGCGATATCTGGGCGGCTAATATCATAGTGGCCCAGCAGGACGATGGCTGGCACCTGTCCGGCGTCATCGACCCCAGCGCGCAGTACGCCGACGCGGAGATGGAGCTGGCGTACTTGCGGAGCTTTCGTGACCCGTGGGCGGACTTTTTCAACGCGTATACGGCACTTCGCCCGCTCCGACCGGGCCACGAACGGCGGTGGCTGGTTTACTGGCTACGGACCTACCTAGTCCACGTTTACTACTTCGGCGACCAGCACTACCAGGACATCACGGCGTGGGCCGCGCGGAAGATCCTGGCGTCGGCCTAGACTTGGAAGCCTGTCTAGGTTGGATTTGAGGAACCGTCTGGGCTTTAGTATAAGGTGCAACAGTTCATTGCCGAAGAGGAGGGGGAGATGAAGGACAACGAGCAGTGCCCCAAAGCCGTGTCCTGGCGGCGGTTTCTGCCGCTTGCTGTGGGCCTCGTGGTCGTGCTCGTGATGCTTTTCACCCCCGTTAACCAGTGGCTGAACCAGGTTCCTTACCTCTGGGAGGTGCTCTATCCCTTGATGACGCTCTTCGGGGGCTTCTTGGTCGCAAGCGCTATACGTGACCGGGAGGAAGCCGGCGTCATCGCGAAGTGGGTCGTGCTCTTCCTTGCGGCCTTGAGTGCCACCTTGTATATCTACAGTGGCGACCGGCTCTTCTACACTCTCTCCCGGTGGGGGGCGTTCTTTTTCGTTGCGGCGGAGATCATCGACACTGTGCTGGGCGTTGGCGAGGCGGGCACAGAAGATGGGGCCGATTCGCAGGCCGAGGAATAGGCAGAGGCTATGAGAATCACAGGCATTGAACCCGTGGTGGTACAAGTCACCGAGCGTGGGGACTGGGTCTTCGTGCGCGTGCACACGGATGCGGGCATCACGGGACTCGGCGAGGCCAGCCACAGCCTCAACGACGCGCTGCTGGTGGCAACTCTGAAAATCTTCGCCGAAAAGCTCGTGGGCGAAGATCCTCTAGCTATCCGCAGCATCTGGCAGAAGCTCTCAGCGATACGTGGTGGCCGAATCACGAGCACCGCGGTCAGTGCTATCGATCAGGCGCTCTGGGACATTCTCGGGCAGCACCTGGGCGTGCCGCTCCATACGCTCTTCGGCGGCGCCGTCCGCGACAAGCTGCGGCTCTACGCCAACATCAATCGCCACGTGCGCAACCGGTCTCCGGAGGGGTTTGCGCGGGCCGCCGCGCAGGCCGTTGCCGAGGGCTTCACCGCCGTGAAACTGGCGCCTTTTGACGAGTTGCGGGCTCCGGACCATGTGCGCACGGGCTCTAAGGCAGCCTGGCGTCCCGGCGTGGCACGAGTTCGCGCGGTGCGGAAGGCTATCGGGGATGAGATCGATCTCGCCATCGACTGCCACGGCCGGATGGAGGCATCGGAGGCCATTGTCGTCGGGAGGGAACTGGCGGACTGCGACCTGCTCTGGTACGAGGAGCCGGTGAAGCACACCTTCCCTGATCAACTGTCGCTGATCTCCCGTTCCGTGCCGATGCCGACGGCCTCGGCGGAGAGCGTCTTTGCCGTGGAAGGGTTCCGCCCCTTCCTGCTGGAGCGGGTGGTCGATGTGCTGATGCCGGATGTGAAGCACTGCGGCGGCTTGTCGGAGTTGCAGGCGATTGCAGCGGCAGCGCGCCTCAAGCAGCTGCTGATCGCGCCCCATAATCCCTCCGGCCCGGTAGCGACGGTGGCGACGGCGCAGGCCGTTTGTACCATTCCGAACTACCTGATCCTGGAGTACGCTTGGGGCGAGGTCGATTGGCGGGCTGATCTGATCACACCGCGCGAGCCCATTCAAGATGGCTATCTGGGGCTTTCCGATGCGCCTGGCCTCGGATACCGGCTGAACGAAGCGGTGGTGGCAGCGCACAGGCGCAGTGCGCCCAGCACCGAGGACTCCACCAGGGTCCGCACATAAACAAAAAGATCGTGTATAATATCCACAGTATCCACAGAGGGCAGGAGGGCATGCATGGCAGTGTTGACTAGTGTTGGAACATTGACCTATCAAGAACGGATGGATCGCCTGCGGGCGACGAAGATGGACCAGACCCAGGAGAAGCAAGAGGTCATCGGCTCGATGGACCACGACGATTGGGCCCTCATCCTGCCGCCGCCGGACCGGCGGAAGATCGTGCAGGCGATGAGCACCTCGGGGATGCCCATCACGGATTGCCTACTGGAGGGCTACGAGCCCAAGAGCAACCACCCCGGCGGCGGCTTCTTTGGCCCCAAGATCGTGGGTGAGAACTACGGCCAATTGCTGCGGGAGCATCCGGTCTACCTAGATCCTTTGAGCTCCCTCGCGGGTGGTTACATGGTCAACTTCTCTTCCTACCGCAAGCCGGGTTGGAATCCAGACTTGAGCCCAGCCAAGTTAGTGCCCGAGCTGGTCGAAGCGCGGGAGGTCTACCAGCTTCTGCCCGGGATTGGCGCGACCCAGCATTTTTGTCAGGACCTGCAGATTGGCCTGGACCTGGGGTGGGGCGGGATCATGGACAAGATCCAGCGTGCCCGCGAGGCAAATGAACCGCGCGCCGCCGATTTCTACGATGGCCTTGAGGCCGTCGTCCTGGGATTGCAGAACTGGATCCAGCGGACGGCTGACGCCGCTCGCGAGATGGCCGAGGACGAGGACAACCCGCAGTTGCGGCAGAACCTGCTGGAGATCGCGGAGATGAACGATTGGCTCGTCTCTGAGCCGCCCCGCACATTCCGCGAGGCCTGCCAGTGGATGCTCTGGTTCCAGATCACGGCCCGTATGTACAACGGCAGCGGCTCGCTGGGGCGCCTGGACGTATTGCTCACGCCCTACTACGAGCGTGAGAAGGCCGATGGCACCTTGACCGATGAGGAGGCTATCTTTCACATCGCCTGCCTGTTGTTGCGCGATACGGCCTACCTGCAGCTTGGCGGCCCGGATGCCACCGGCAAGGACGTGACCAACGAGGTCTCCTACCTCGTGCTAGAAGCCGCCCATCGCCTCAAGATCCCGGCCAATGTCGGCGTCGCTGTGGGCGACAGCACGGATCCCGGGTTGCTCAAGCGCGGGGTCGAGGTGATGTTCGAGGACAAGACGGGTGTGCCTAAGTTCCTGGGCGTTGACCGGACCGCCGAGGGCTTCGCCAAGAACGGCTACGACATCGGTCTGGGTTATGACCGCGCCTACTCCGGCTGTCACTGGTCGGCGATCCCCGGTCGGGAGTACACCCTCAACGACTGCGTCAAGATCAACTTTGCCGCTATCTTCGAGGTCGCGTGGAAAGAGATGGCCAACGACTCGGACGTCGAGCCCAGTGTGGCCTATCTGTGGGATCGCTTCGTCTACCACCTGCGAGCCGGCGTCCGCGCCATCGCGGGCAGCCTCGACTTCCACGTCGAGCACATGCCGGAGGTCTTCCCTGAGCTGGTGATGGACCTGCTCTGCTATGGCCCGATCGAGAGGGGCATCGA
>JAFGNI010000243.1 GCA_016927095.1 Anaerolineae bacterium
GCCTCCTCCGCCGGCACCTCACCGGCTTCTGCCTCGCCGGCTTCGACCACAGCCGTCGGGAGCGGCGGTGGGAGCAAGGCTTCCTCGACGGGCGGTACAGCAACGGCTGGCGCCTCAGCCGGACCTACGCCGGCAGCCTCGCTCACCTCACGTTCTGGCGCCGGGGCCCCAACGGTCCCAAGGTGAGGCTGTAGCTCAGGCTCTGCCTCAGGTTCGGAGATTGGCAATCGCGCCGCCGGATCTCCGATCACGACGTAACTACGCGCATCATTGTTGGCTGTCCAGCGGTAGATGAGCTCCCGCTCGCTTAGGTGGGAGGGATCCCACCTGAGTTCATCAAGGTCGGCGCTCAGATCCGAACTCATCTCGGCATATCGCATGTTGAAGCTAGCATCGGTAGCAACACCGATCGGGTCTCCGTTCATCAGCATGCGCATCGCCGTGACAAAGGCCTGGTTCTCCAACCGCCCTCGGGGCGAGATGAAAGAGTAGCCCCACGCACGCTCCACATGCCCCATAACGGCAAGCGCGCCTTGCTTGAGCAGTTGCTGTGGCAGCGCCGCCGTGAAGGCGAGCGGCGCGATCTTCTCGCGAACCCTGAAGGCCTGTGCGGCAAATTGGTCCAGTTGGGGCGTGCCCGCGCTATAGCAGGCAAAGAAGACAGCCATCAAACCCGACAGTTCCGCGTTGGCTGCCACGTCCTCTGCAGCGAAGTAATGGTCGCGCGACACCTCCGCGCCCAAGCCGGGCCAGTCCTGGCAGAGCAGCGCACCTTGCTCCTCGAGCTGGGCGGGGTGGTTTGCCGGGAACTCGACGCCGTGGCTGGCGGTGAACAGCAGCGCAGGCAGCTGGTCGGGATCTCCACCCAGGAGGTCATAGAGCTGAGCACGCGTCGCATACATCTCACCAGAGAAGGGGGCCTGCACATCCCAGTCGTAGGCCAGCGGGACGTCCATATCCGGCAACCTCTCGTCGGCGTTGAGATAGTCCGAGGAGGCTCCCCCCACCAGGTTCTCAAAGAGCGGCTCGACCAGCAAGCGCATGCTCATCTCCGTCGCCTTATCGCCACGGTTGGTCGGTGCCCAGAAAGCTGCCCGGCGAGGGATAACGATCTCGCCCTGCTCGACCGCCACGATCTTCTGCGCATAGGCCGCGTAAGCTTCGACATCGCTGCCAAAGTCCAGTCGACCAACCCCGCGCATCACGTCGAGCTGGTATTGGAAGGCATAGGGGATCTGTTCGGGCGTGCCCACGAGCAGAACGTAGAAGGGCAGTTCACGCGGGTCGGCCAACCCCGGCCCAACGCCCATACGTTCGAAGTACTGATCCTTGCGCTCGCCGGAACGGTAAGCACTGGTGCCATCCAGGACTCGGAAGAGGTCACCGGCCTGCTCCTGGCGTAGATCCAGGAGCGGCTGCAGCGCCGCTTTGATGTCCTCGTGCAGGCCAGGATGCATATCGGAGGGAAACAACACAGCCCAGCCCACGTTGGCAATGTCGGTCGGGCTACCTGCGCCAGGGATCACAGGCCATTGCGTCTGCGTCTGTGACTTGAACCGCAACTCATCGAGTTGGATCTCATCCGCTCTAGCACGGAGATCGCTCTGGGCATCGCTGACACGCTGCAGCCGGTCTTCAACGTTGGCCAACTCCGCCAGTCGCTTCTGGTACTCCACGAAGGCGCGATAGTCCGTAGGCAGCGGTGCGCCTTGGATCAGGCGAGCCAGCTCCCGGCATGACAGCGGTGGCTGCCCGTAGGTGCCGGTGATGGCGTTGATGCCGTTGAAGACTAAATCACCCTCAAAGTAAGCGCTCAGATCATCAGGCATATCCAGACTCCTTTCGCCTGAAGTCAGGGATTCCCAACCGAGGAGACTCCCCCATCAAGCCTTCTCCGATGCAGATCCGGCGTCAAGGCGCACCGCCGGGTCTCCAAGAAGTACGTAACCTCGGGCATCATGGCTCGCGGTCCACAGTTCCGCGAGACGGTAGACATCCTCGCTGGCTGGCGGGTCCCCTAAGCGATCGTAGAGCGTCGTAAGCTCCGTCGCCAACGCAGCATACCGCATATTGAGAAAATCCAGAGCTGCTCCGGCCGGCTGGCCCGCCAGTAACTGCTCCAATACAGCAGCGAAGACCTCAATATGCTCCTGCTTCCGTCCGACCATCGCCTCGGGACGGAACGGTACATCAGACAGGAAAGAGAGGCCCCAGACCCGCTCCACGTGCCCGATCACCGCCAGCGCACCACGATCACGCAGAGCCAACAGCGCTTTGGGCAGTGCTGCGATGAAGGGACTTTCCGCGATCTCAGCCGCTTCCTCCTGAAAGGCCACGCGATGATACTCATCCAGATGCGGTGTTCCCGCACCGAAGCAGGCGAACATGAAGAGGATCGTGCCTCGCAGATTGAGCTCGGCAGTCACATCTTGCGCCCCAAAACAAGCATTCGGCGAGACCTCACCGGCGGTACCATCCCAATCTTGACAGAGCAAAGCCCCCTGGCGCGCGACCTGGTCTGAATGCCCTGCCTCGAAGACAAGACCATGGGTCGCCGTGAAGACCAGGGCCGGCGGCGGATCCAGCTGCAGTAGCTTCAGCAGGTTTTCCTTGCTCGCCTTCTCAGGCGCGACCGTCAGCACGTGCCACGCCTGGTCTGATACCCGGCTGCGCACGCTCTCACCGAGTGGGGCCACCAAATGACGTGCAGAGAGCGCGGTTGCTGCGTCACCCGGATGCTGTGTGCCAAAGAACACCACTTGCCGGCGCTGTGGCTGACGGCGGTTCCGCCCGCCGCCACCGCTTTCAGCAGCAACGACGTTGTGCGCATAGCACCGGTAGGCAGCCAGGTCTCGCCCGAAGTCCAGCCGCCCTACTGCATACTGCACGTCAAGCTGGTACTGGAACTCAAAGGGAATCTGCTCCGGACTGCCAACCAACAACAGGTAATAGGGAACCCCCGTCTCCTCCGGCGCCGCCGGGTTAGCCGCGACCGCGTGGCGCGGTGGGCGGCGCAGAAAGTCCCGCGCCGTGTCACCCGGGCGGTAGCCCTCTGCGCCCGCATAGCATCGGTAGTGGGCGCCCGCCTGTCTAGCCCGAAGCCTCAGAAGCGGCGACAGCGCTGCCTCGATCGCCGCCTGTTCCTTGGCCGGCAGCGCAGCCGGAAAGATAACGCCCCAGCCCGCCTGAGACAGATCCGCCGGATCGACCCAAGGCACCACACCAAGGGGTGCCGCGATCCGCTGGTAAATCTCGTCCAGCCACGTGCCGATGACGGCCTGAACAGCCTGCGCGTGCACTGGGATTCCCGACCGCTGGAGCGCCAGCAGCAGTTCCCGCAGGTTTGCAACGATGCCGTGCCACGATGCGCGGTCTCCCAATGATCGCAGGGCGGCAAAACGACGTGCCACCGTCATCGGCATCGCCGGCTCCACCTCACGGGCACTGTAGACAACCTCCAGCCCCTTGGCCAGTCTTTGAACGGTGTCGACCAGCGCATCGGTGCCCGGCAGCGCCTGAAGGGAGTCCATCGGCAGACGATCCAGCGCCCGCGTGAGACCTCCAATCCACTCTGGACGCAGGGTGTCGCCGCTTGCCAGACGCTCACCACGGTTGGGGATGAGGTACGCAAGGCGAATGCTGCTGACGGCCCGGCCAAACTTCGCGGTTAGGCTGTCACGCAGGACCGCTGACGTGCGATCTTGGCGGTCAAACAGCCACTGGGTCAAGGCGAATCCCTGCCCCGACTGGAGCAGGTTGACGATGCGAACAAGCGTCTCGACAGGCTGCTTGGCTAAGCGGTCGGTGAGAAAGGCGCGATCCTCTGGGCTGGGCGCTGCGTAGGGCCCAAGCAGAATGCTCAGGACCCTGTCTGCGGCTCCTGTGGCCCAATCCCGGTCTTCGCCGGATGCACCGTCGAGCAAAGACAGGATGTCCTCGACGAGACAGACCACGATGTCCAGGACCTTCTGTTCGTTGAGCGTGCGATCGATCAGCGACCGCTGGAGCTCTTGGCGTTGCCGTGTGGCATGATAGCGTCCGCTTAGCACGCGGTCAGCCAAGGCCTCTGCCGACATGGGCTGGAGTCCATACTGACCCGTCGCACCATTGACGCCGTTGAAGAAGAGTATGTCGGTCACGATCCGTTTCTCGACGATAGCAAGCTGTTTGCAGTATAGCATACGAGACAAGCGAACGCAAAGGAAGTTTCATAACAAGTATGTTTCTGGTTTGGGACAGATCTGCATCACCGAGATGGTCTGAAGATGCTCTGAAAAAAGCCTTGTCGAACCTATCCGACTATGTTATAATAGTGGCAAAAGGAGCATAGTCGACAACCGGAAAGTGGGGCTCGCCCCCACTTTCTTTTGTAGACCGTGTAGGCCAGCAAGCCTATGGTCCTTAAGAGAGAGAACGGGGAGGCAGATCCTTAATGAAGAGTGAGTTCGCCCTGGCCTTTAACCAGATATGCGCAGAGTACAGCCTGCCGAAAGAGGTTGTCCTGGACGCCATTCGGGCAGCATTGGCTACCGCATATCGCCGTGATGGCAAGGTTCCTTCGACGCAGAATGTGTCAGCGGAGATCAGCCTGGAGACCGGGCTGGCACGCGTCTTCCTTGAGAAGACCGTCGTCGACGAAGTCGAGGATGAGGAGCTGGAGATTGCCTTCGCGGAAGCGCGTCGAAAGAAGCCGGGCGTTGAAGTCGGTGATATTGTCATGATCGATGTGACGCCCCAGGACTTCGGCCGTATTGCCGCGCAGACAGCGAAGCAGGTCATCACACAACGCTTGCGCGAGGCCGAACGGGAAAGCCAATTCAACCGCTTCAGCCGGCAGGAAAACGAAATCATCATTGGTACGGTGCAATCTGTCAATCCCCGCGGTGTCACGCTCCACCTAGAACGCACCGAGGAAGCACATATGCCACGCCGCGAGCAGATTCCCGGCGAGCGCTATGTGCTGCATCAGAAGATCCGGGTCTATGTGCTGGAGGTCCGGCGGACCTCCCGTGGCCCGGAGATCATCGTAAGCCGCAGTCACCCGCTGATGCTGCGCCGCTTGCTCGAGCTGGAGGTCCCAGAGATCCGCGCGGGTCAAGTTGAGATCAACGCCGTCGCACGCGAAGCCGGCACGCGCGCCAAGGTGGCTGTGTCAGCGCGCCAGGTCGGCATCGATCCGGTGGGCGCCTGCGTCGGCATGCGGGGCATCCGCATTCAGACGATCTCGCGTGAGTTGCACGGGGAGCGCATTGACGTCGTTCAGTGGGATGACGACAACGAGACCTTTATCAGCAACGCCCTGAGCGTTCCCAGCATCGTATGCATCACGGTGGATGAGAACAACCCAGGTGGTCGCACGGCGTCTGTGGTTGTCCTAGACGAGCACCTTTCGCTGGCGATCGGCCGGTCCGGACAAAACGCGCGACTTGCTGCGAAGCTGACGAACTGGCGTGTGGACATCCAGGGAGCTACCGAGGCCGCGATGTGGGCCTTGGACCAGGTGAACA
>JAFGNI010000023.1 GCA_016927095.1 Anaerolineae bacterium
ACGATCTCCTGCGCGCTCTGCTGGGTCACCGCGCGCCCACACTGCGGGCAATGCGGGATACCAATGCGCGCATAGACCAGGCGCAAGTAGTCATAGATCTCGGTCACCGTGCCCACCGTCGACCGGGGGTTATGGGAGACACCCTTCTGATCAATCGCAATCGCCGGGCTCAGACCCTCAATCGATTCGACATCAGGTTTGTTCATCTGCCCCAGGAACTGGCGGGCATAGGCACTCAGGGACTCAATATAGCGGCGCTGCCCCTCCGCAAAGATCGTGTCGAACGCCAGGGATGATTTGCCCGAACCCGACAGTCCGGTGATGACCACCATCTTGTTTTTGGGGATGCTAACGTCGATGTTCTTTAGATTGTGTTGCCGAGCACCATGGATGATCAGCTCATCGCTCGCCATCATACCTCCTGATACCCTCCCTAAGAGTGGACCGCAACCTAATATTATAGCACAGTTCACGGTAGGTATTCGGTGCATTTGTTCTAGTCAGTGCCGTCTGTTGACAGCGCCTTCCTTCATGGTATCATTTTCTATGGTGGTCTTAGCACTCTGAGATCCCGAGTGCTAAGACCCAGTGTGGTGCCCGAACACCCCCTGAATTGCGAGCCGAGATACCGTTCGCGACGCACAGGGGGATGTTGTCATAGGTGGACGCAGAGAGAAGGGGCGTGCTCGCAGTTTGGTGTGCCGGCAAGGCACGGGACGGAACAGCAGAGATATGGGGGACACAAGAGACCTTACACCGCGGCAAGAGCTCCTACTGCGGCTGATCGTGCGGGAATATGTCGATACGACAGGCGCCGTGGCCTCACGCACGTTGGTCGACAACTACCACCTGGACTTCAGCCCGGCGACGGTGCGCAATGAGATGGCACGCTTGGAGGAGATGGGATATCTCCTGCAGCCGCACACCTCAGCGGGACGCGTGCCGACCGACGCGGGATTCCGGTACTTCGTGCAGCGCCTGATGACGGAACCCTCGCTGCCGCAGCCCGAGCAACTCACCATTGCGCACCAGTTCCACCAGGCGCGCGAGCATATTGAAGAATGGATACCTTTGGCGTCGTCTGTCCTCGCCAAGGCGGCCCAGGCTGCAGCTATCCTTACAGCGCCCCGGACAACCCGTCCTAAGTTCAAGCACATCGAGCTGGTCGCGACCCACGGGCGCGCCGTCTTGCTTATCTTGGTCTTGGAAGGCGGTACCGTCGAACAGCAGATGTTGGTGCTCTCCGAGCCGATGACCCAGCCCGCATTGCGCGAAGCAGCCGACCGGTTGAACCAGACGTGCGCGGGTCTGGACGCGGAGCAGATCGCGAAACACATGCGAGAGTTCCCGCCCCTGGAGGCCGACGTCGCCCAGATCGTCCTCTCGATCCTGAGCACGATGCGGCAGGAACCCGCCGATGACATCTACTATCATGGGCTCTCTGAGCTATTGCAGCTGCCGGACTTCGCCTACGCGGAGGACGCATCGACCGCGATCCTACGGGTCATGGAGGAACGCAGCCTGCTCCAGTCCATCCTGTCCGATACGTTGACGCCGTCGGTGGGCATCGGCAGTGTGCGCGTCCTAATCGGCGGCGAAGGACGGTGGGACGAGCTCCGCACGTGCAGCATGGTCCTGGCGCGCTATGGGGTTGCCAACTACGCAACCGGCGCCCTGGGCGTGGTAGGGCCCATCAGAATGCAATATGGACGCGCCATCTCAGCCGTGAGATTCGTGGCGGGCGTCCTCAGCGAGCTTGTCTATGATATCTACCAACCTGATCTGAACTCCAGCTTTGAAGTCCAGGGCCTGGAGCCAACCACGGAAGAGGCATAGAGGGTTTCAGCGCCTGGCCTACGCATGGGTTCGACCCAGAACACAAAATCATCAACTGAGCCTTGCTTGCCCACTGGAGGTGACTTGAAGATGACGAACGAAGACTTGGAAGAAAGCATCGCCGCAGAGAACGAAACAGCCGAGGCGGAAGCAGCTGAGGCAACGCCTGCCGAAGAAGAGAGTCCAGCGCTGGATCCGGAAGCGCAGCTGGAGGTCGTGACCGCCAAGCTCGACGAGGTCGAAGCCAGTCTGGCGGAGGCGGAGAAGACGGCGGCTGAATATCTTGACGGGTGGAAACGCGCGCAAGCATCGTTTGCGAACTTCCGGAAGCGGACTGAAGCCGAGCAAGCCCAATGGCGGAGTGCCGCCAACGCCCAGTTGCTCTCGCGGCTGCTGCCCGTCCTCGACGACTTCAAACGCGCCTTTGAGGCGATTCCGGAGGAGGACCGGGACAGCCCGTGGCTGAGCGGCATACGCCTGGTGCAGAGAAAAGTGGCGGCTATCCTGGAATCCGAGAACGTGGCGCCAATCGTTGTTGAGCCGCACGATACGTTCGACCCCAACTTCCATGAGGCCGTCCTCTACCAGGAGGTTCCGGGGTTCGATGAGGGAGAGGTCGTCGCCGAGGTTGAGACCGGCTATATCCTGGGGAACCGCGTTCTCCGGCCGACCGTCGTTGTGGTAGCCAAGGGTCAGGCAAAAGCAGAAGCGGCTGCAGAGCCCGAAGGTGGGAAGGACGTCGAAGCAGAGGTTGCACCAGAAGCCGCGGCAGCGTCCCTAGGGTCTGGGGAGGCCACCGGCGAGGCAGAAGAGCCCACGACCGCAGGTAGCGGCGGTGCAGCATAGCCAGCGACGGGCCTGCTGGCCTAGATGCCGCCCCATCCAGACGGCGCATCCCACCGGCATACGGGGGTGAAGGTTAGGTGGAGTCATTATGAGCGACGATTACTACAGCACCTTGGAGGTCGAGCGCAACGCGACGCCGGAGGAGATCAAAAAGGCCTACCGGCGACTGGCGCGGAAGTACCATCCTGACGTCAGCACAGAGTCGGGCGCCGAGGATAAGTTCAAGGAGATCAACGCCGCCTATGAGGTGCTCTCAGATGCCGACAAGCGTGCCATGTATGATCGGTACGGCAAGGAGGGTCCGCCGGGGTTTGGTGGGTTCGACTTCGGCGAGGGGATGCGCGATCCCTTCGACATCTTCGCCGAGGTATTCGGCAACTTCGGCGGATTCGGTGGCTTCGGGCGGACGGGACGGGGGGCCGGTCCCCGCCGTGGCAATGACCTACGCACCAGTCTCGACATCACCTTCGAGGAGGCGGTCTTCGGCGTTGAGAAAGAGGTGGAGGTCCGCCGCCAAGAACTCTGCCCGGTCTGCAATGGATCGGGGGCCAAACCGGGCACATCGCAGGAGACCTGTCCGGACTGCAACGGATCGGGACAGACACGCCAGGTCCAGCACACGCTGTTGGGCTCGTTCGTCAACATTACTACATGTCCCCGCTGCAACGGCAGAGGCACCGTCATCCGGACCCCCTGCGATGAGTGTCGAGGCAGCGGACGCGTCTATGTGACGCGCCGCATCGAAGTCGCGATTCCCGCCGGCGTGGATGATGGCGTGACGATACGGGTCTCCGGCCAGGGCGAACCCGGGGAGCTCAATGGCCCCCCTGGCAACCTCTATATCACGCTCAAAGTCAAGCCCCACGAGTACTTCAAACGCCGCAACAACGACGTGATCCTGGAGCTCAAGATCAATGTCGCCCAGGCCGCCCTCGGCGACACCATCACCGTGCCGACCCTGGATGGCGACCGCCAGATCACCGTGCCGGCGGGCACCCAGGCCGGGGCAATCTTCCGCCTTCGGGGATTGGGGATTCCGCAGCTTCGTGGCAGCGGACGTGGCGACGAGCTCATCGTCACCCAGGTGGCGATCCCCAAACGTCTGACAGAGGAGCAGAAGGAACTCTTCAAACAGTTGGGAAGCACGCTCGGCACCGAAGTCGTCATCGAGGACAAACAGAGCTTTGTCGATCGAGTCAAGGAAGCGCTAGGGCTCTAGCAAACGATGGCCTGGCTGGAGGTCAGCGTCCACGTCAACCGCGAAGCCGCGGAAGCCGTCGCCGAAGTGCTCAGTCGCTATGCGCCGGACGGCGTTGTGCTGGATTTCAGCCTGCCGGAGGGCCCGCTTGACGACGCCCAACGCGCCATCGAGCAGGCCACGATGGTGACGGTCAAAGCCTATCTGCCCGTCGACGACGAGATCGACGGACGCCGTCGCAAGGTCGAGGAAGGGCTGTGGCACCTCAGCCAGATCTGGTCGGCTGTCCCCGAGCCCGTCTTCCGTTCCGTGCCCGAGCAGGACTGGAGCGCGCTGTGGAAGGCGCAGATCCCCGTGCTGGCGTTGGGACACAACGTCGTCATCAAGCCGTCGTGGCGCGATTACGACGCCGGGCCGGATGACATCGTGCTGGAGATGGACCCGGGGATGGCCTTCGGAACCGGCCTGCATCCCACAACCCAACTCTGCGTGACGGCTGTCGAGGACCTGATCCGGCCCGGCATGTCGGTCCTCGACCTCGGCACCGGCACCGGCATCCTGGCGATGATCGCCGCCAAGTTGGGTGCCGCGCCCTTGCTCGCGGTGGACAATGACGCCGACGCGATCGCTGCAGCCCGGCGCAATGTGGAAGCCAACCGGCTGAGCGATCAGATCGAGCTGCGGCACGGCTCATTGGAGGCGGTTGACGCCCCCTACGATCTGGTCCTGGCCAACATCCTAGCCCCCATCATCATCCGTATGGCGGCGTCGGGTCTGGCCACACGTCTGCGCTCGGGGGGATACTTGGTCGTCTCGGGCATCTTGTTGGAGCAAGGGGACGAGGTCACCGCCGCCCTCGAAGCCGCCGGGCTGCAGGTGGTCGAGCGTCGCCAGCAAGAAGAATGGGTGGCGCTGATCGCGACGCATCCGGCACCGGCACAAGGCTGAGGCGCTACAGATCTCCAAACCGCGCTTTGAGGTCCACGGGCAGGCCACTGCGCGCTGATTCGTAGCCTGCCTGGACGATCGCCAAGCTACGCCGCTCGCTCCGGGCGGTGGTCGGACCGGCGCGCCCCGTCATCACATAGTCCGCGAAGGCATCCATCTCCTGTGCGTAGGATGAGAGCGGGAACTCGGAGTAGGAGAAGCGCCTGGGGGCATCCTCCGATGCGAGCGCCTTCGTGTAGACTTCGTAGCCATCCACGCCGGCACGCACCACCCCTGCATCTCCGTAGAGGCCAAAACCCCTCAGACCATGAGGGATCCGCGTCTCTGCCGTCTGGGTCACCCACACGGGAACGCCAGTCTCCAGAGTCAGCAGGCCACTCATCGTGGCTTCAACATCGCGACGCTCAAACGAGGACGCCTTGTGCTCCTGCATATAGACCGTCGCGACCTCCCCCAGGACGAAGCGGAGCTCCGCCACACTGTGGATGCCGTTGAGCAACCAAGCACCGCTACCACCGAGTTCCGGCGTTGAAAGCCAGGCCCGTCGTCCTTCGTACCCGTAGTGTTGCGCGGCGAAACCTTTCGTCAGCGAGGCAAAGGTCAGCTCCCCGATGTACTCCCCGGTCCGGACGATGGCCTGTAGACGCTTCGAACTCGCCTGGTAGGGCACGTTCTC
>JAFGNI010000244.1 GCA_016927095.1 Anaerolineae bacterium
ATTCGCTGATTCTGTACTACGACAGGAGATCATATGCCAAACAACCTGAACATACTCTTCGTCGGCGTCGGCGGACAGGGCATTCTCACCGCGTCGGATATCGCGGCGCAGGTGGGGCTGGACCTGGGGCTGGACGCGAAGAAGTCGGAGGTCCACGGCTTTGCGCAGCGTGGCGGGGTGGTGGAGAGCCACGTGCGCTGGGCGGAAAGCGTAGGCGCTCCGACGTCGGAAAAGGGCACGGTGGACGTGCTGATGGCCTTTGAGTTGCTGGAGGCGGCGCGGTGGATCGACTGGCTCAAGCCCGATGGGATGGTTGTGGTGAACCGCCAGAAGCTTATCCCTATGTCCGTCAGCCTCGGCGACGCCACATACCCGGACGAAGACGCGATCCTGGCGGCGCTCCGGGCGCGCGTGGGGCGGTTGGTGGTGGTGGATGCGTTGCCACTGGCGGAGCAGGCGGGCAACGCCCGCACGGTCAACACCGTGATGCTGGCGGCCCTCTCCACCTTGCTGGAGACCGACCCTGAGGTCTGGGAGACCGCCATCCTGCGCCGCGTGCCAGAGGCCTATCGCGGGGTCAACAAGGTCGCCTTCCGTCTTGGACGGGAGGCCGCAGTCTAGGCTGTCGAGCGATAGCCTCTACGAGATACCGTGATGATCGACTGGGATCGCGGATTGTGGCGCAAGACGATCTCTGACGGTGATCCGCCGGATCAGCGGATTATCATCGCCGGAGATTGGGCGCCCATCCGGCGGTACCGCGACACCATGGTGTCGGACCCGGAGGCCGTCTACGGCGATCTTCTGGTCCCTCTCCGGCAAGCCGATCTGCGGATTGTGAACGTGGAGACCTCCCTGTCGGTCCACGGGGCCCCGATTGTTAAAGATGGCCCGAACCTGCAAGGGCCGCCTGAGGCCGTCCTCGCCTTGGCCTGTGTCCCCTTTGACGTTGGCTGCCTGGCGAACAACCATATGATGGACTATGGTCCTGAAGCCCTGGCGGATACCCGCGCACGCCTCACCGGCTATGGCATCCTCCCCGTGGGGGCCGGTCTTTCACGCGAGGAGGCGTTGACCCCCTTGGTAGTCACCATCGGTGAGACCCGGGTAGGTATCATCAATTTCTGTGAGGGGGAGGATAACACCTCAGCCGTTGACGGGCCTGGCGTCTTTGGCTGGGAGATCGCGACGGTCATCGACAGGGTGCGGCGCCTCCGTCCCTACGTCGACCTCCTGCTCGTGATCGCGCATGCGGGCCGGGAGTACACGCCGGCGCCGCCACCCTACATCCAGCGCGCCTACCGCGCCATCGCTGAGGCCGGTGCAGAGGTGATCGTTGGCCATCACCCGCACGTACCCCAGGGCGTTGAGATATTCGGCGGCGTGCCCATCGCCTACAGCCTGGGCAACTTCATCTTCGATCAGGAGACCGCCGTGGCCTTCCGGCGCCGGGGTTACCTTGTCGAGCTCTGCTTGAACCGGCGTGAGCTCTCCGGCCTTGATCTCCTACCTTACGCGCTGGGGGCGGATGGTGTCAGCCGGCTGATAGGTGACGTGAAGCGTCGCTTCCTGGAACATCTTCGCGTGGCTTCCGAGGCCCTGACGACGCCCGGCGGGACCGCGGCACTGTGGCATGCCTATATCGACAGTCAGGGCGAGCGCTTCTGGCGCGAGGCACGCGGTGGGCTTACGCACTTCATCAGCCAGACCGGCGATGACCCGCACGTCGCTGCCAAGCTCCGGAATCGCTTCATCACCCCGGCCCACCGCCATTTCCTCGCAGACGGCCTCACGCGCCTGATCGATGGCACACTCGGTACTGCCCCTGGCTGGGCGACTGACCTCGTGGCGCTGTGGGCCGGCGAGGGCACCTGAAGCCGGGCCTGGCCCGCCGTGTCGGACCGCGGGCATCCTGCCCGCCTGCGCACGACGTGACCCGCTATATACAGCACGCGGTGTGCGCACAGGTCACCGTCTCTTCCCGGCCCGCTATGCCTAAGGCGTGTCTCAAGGTTATCATACTTGGACGGGCCTGTTGCATCGCGAACTCTGTAGGGCGGGAAGCTGTCCCGCCCCCCGGCCCGCAGGGCCGGCCAGCGGCGCCGTATCGTCGTCGTAATGGTATGCCCAAGCGTGGCGCCCAGCTCGCGCGGGCCTTGTGCAACGGCGGCTGCGCCGCCGGGGCGGGTCGGCTACCCGCCCTACATTCGAGCCCGTGACGCAAGCCGGCCAGATGCGATAGCCCTAAGGCACGTCTTATCTGGCCGTCGTCCGCTTTTTCACTAGGAGGGCCTCGCGCGCTTCCTCCGGCAGAAAAGCCACGTCTAGCCCATTTTGCTGGATCTGCCGGATCTGCGCAGGGCTCAAGCCCGCTGCAGGGGCGGCGACGCGATACTCATGGGGCAACGTGATGCGGCTCACCGCCGGATCGTCGGTGTTGAGGGTGACCTTCATGCCGCGGGCGGCGTAGGTCGCGATGGGGTGATCGGCGTAGCTGGGTACGGAGCTGGTCTGCACGTTGCTCGTCAGGCTGATCTCCACCCCAATGCCCCGTTCCGCTATCGTGTCCATCAGAGCCGGGTCCTCGATTGCGTGCAAGCCATGGCCAATGCGCGTCGCACCGAGCTGCTCGATCGCGGTCCAGATGCTCTCTGGGCCGGCAGCCTCGCCGGCGTGGGCCGTGATGTGCCAGCCAAGCGCCCGGCCCCGCCGGAAGTGCGCCGCAAAGAGCTCGGCAGGCCAAGCTGCCTCATCCCCCGCGATGTCCATTGCCGTGATGTGCGTGTGGTGTGCAGCCAGCGCCTCGAACTCCTCCCAACAGGCCTCGACGCCGTAGGTGCGGCTGAGGATGCCGATGAGATTGGCGTCCATCCCACAGTCGCGAGTTCCAGCCTCAACGCCATCGGCGACAGCGGCGACCACATCCGCCGGATGGAGGCCGTTGGGCGCCGCCATATAGCGCGGGCTGAAGCGGACCTCGATATAGTCGATCCCCTCGCGGCAGGCATCCTCGACGCACTCGTACGCAATCCGCCGGCAGGCGTCCAGGTCGGCCAACACGCGGATGCTCAGGTCGATCTTCTCGATGAAGGCCATCAGGCCCGGTTGGGCTACCATCGCCTGGACGTGCGGGCGGAGATCATCTGCGGTATCCCCTGGGAGCGGGACGCCGTGGTGCTGACCGAGCTCCAGGATCGTCTCCAGCCGCATACTGCCCTCAAGGTGCCGGTGAAGGTCCACCAGCGGTAGCCTGGGATCAATGTTGGTCAATGCCATAGGTACCTCTCTACGCCCGCGCCGTGAACATCCCCGAGGCCTTATGGATATGGAAACTCCCCTTCACCTCGATATGGGCCACGATCCTCCTGCGGATAGCCGCCCACTCGGTGGACGCCAGATCGCAGTCCATCAGCGTGTTCGAGGAGCGGATGTAGTCGATGATGGGCTGGACCTCGGTCACCTCCAGATCGTCGGGGTAGTCGTGCCGGACCACGTCGTTGAAGACGCGGCCCAATGGCTCGCTGCCGTTCTCCAGTGTGAAGCCCGCGGCAACGCGGCTGGCGCGCTCGTGGATATCAGGCACGAAGGGCGCCACCAGCTCCCAAAGTTCGCGCATATGCGATTGGCCGACGGTCGTGGCGTAGAAACGCCCGCCCGATTTCAACACACGGCGGATCTCCATCAGAACGCGGTCGCGATCCGGAACGTGGTAGAGCATGTGGGCCGCGATCACGCTGTCGAAAGCTCCGTCCGGGCTGGGCACGGTCATAGCATCCGCCACTGCAAAGGCAAAGGAATGCGCTACTACGGCCAGGTTGTCGCGGGCGCGCGTGGCCATGCCTAGGGAGAAGTCGGTCAGCAGGGCGCGCCACCTCGCACCGATGCGATGCTGATTGCTCTTCCACAGGCTTCCGGGACCGCAGCCGAGCTCCAGGATCCGGGCTGAGGCAGGGAGGTCCATGCGGTCGAAAACCCACCGCTGCCAGCCGTAGGTGTTCGTGCTGTAGCCGGCATGGAGGGCGATGCGCGCGTTGAGGTTGCGATCGGTCCGGTATTGGACGTGGACTTGATCCGTCGGTTCAGGCATACTAGCTCCCGGTGAGGTTCTGAAGGCGGCGCTCCTCGTTCCGAAGTTGGTCTTTCACCTTGTCGACCCACGCAGCCAGTTCAGGGCTCGTCAGGAAACCTTCGGCAGCGCCTGTCACACCGATCTTGTACGAGGCGAAGACCGTCGCCTTCCGGAGCGCCGCGAAGGCATTGCGGGTGTGGACGTAGGCGTGGACGAAGCCGGAGAAGAGCGCGTCGCCCGCGCCGATGGTGTTGACGACGGGTCGTGTCGCCACAGTAGGCACGCGGACCATCCCCGGGGGTTCGCGTGTCACCAGGAGTGCGCCCGCTTGACCCAGGCCGATCACCAGAACACGTGGGTTATACCGGTCCATCACGGCTCGTGCCCAGTCCTCGGGGAACGTGGGCAGCGCTTCATCACTCATGAAGAGGATGTCGGCTGCTGCCATGAAGTCCCGGTTGTAGTCATCCTCGAGATTGCTGATCGTGTGGACATCGGTGGCGATCGTAACACCATGCGCCTTGGCGGTTGCCAGGAAGGCGCGCGAGAAGTTGATGTTGCAGAGGACAGCCAGATCGCACCCTGCCAGCGCCGCTGTGAACACAGACGCAGGGTAGGCGGCGTCTTGGATGTCCTTAAGATCGACGTTGATCTGGCGGCGCCCATCGCCGTCGTAGAGGATGACGGATTGGGCGGTCTGGTCCACTGCTGAGAGGACCCATGCATCTTGGATACCATCGCCGCGCAGGGTCTCCCGGATGACGGGCGCATACATATCGGTGCCGGTGAGCGAGACGAAGTGGACATCATCTCCCAGCACGGTGAGGGCTTTGGCCACGTTGTAGCCGACGCCGGAGACCGTGGTCTTCACACCCCAGAAGGGGTAGCGGACGGGGGCATAATCGATGGGGAAGCGGTCGACGCGGAGGGTGGTCTCGATGTTGATCAGACCGGAGACGAGAACCCGCGTCATCGGCTGCTTCCCAAGCCCGCCCACTTGTCCGGCGCGGCATCCGGGCGATAGGCATCCAGATAGCTGAAGACGTCGGGAACGTCACCGGCGACATAGTAGTAATGGCGCCAGGGGTGGGCGAACCGTTGCTCGTAGAAGTGCTCGAAAAGCGCCACCAGAGGTGCGTAGTAGTTTGCTGTGTTCAACAACACGATCGGTTTCGTGTGCGCGCCAATCTGGCGCAGTGTCAGGGTCTCAGACAGCTCCTCGAGCGTGCCGAAGCCCCCCGGCAACACAACGAAAGCGTCCGATCGCGCCTCCATCACGGCTTTCCGTTCGCGCATATCCCGTGTGACGATGAACTCATCCGCATCGGAGAAGACGATGCGCTTCTCTTGTAGGGCCGTCGGCATCACGCCGATCACCGTGCCACCACCCATCTTGACAGCCTGCGCGACGGCCCCCATCAGGCCGATGTCAGCGCCCCCGTAGACGAGGGTGTCACC
>JAFGNI010000245.1 GCA_016927095.1 Anaerolineae bacterium
CCGGGATCCCCAGGATAATGCAGCCAAAGGACGCCGGACGCCCAAGCGAGCCTGCCCACAGCCGGTTGCCACTGGCGAGGATCGGCAACTCGTGGAAACCGTTCTCGATGCCACCGCCGGCGGGATAGACGGCGATGAAGTAGGGCATCCAGAGATCCCACTGTGAGGCATATGCTTCTTCGTATTTGCCCAGAACCTGGAAGGTACCTGCATGGGTCGGCGAATCCTTGATGCCTGTTGAGACAGGCCAGTCCCAAAGCAGTTGCCCGTTCTCGTATACACGTGTGCGCTGCTCGGCGAGGCTGACGACGATCTTCTTGTCAGGTACCGGCATATTGGGTGTCAGCACGTCTTGAGAGGGGATGCGGATCTGCTGGCCCACGAAGAGCTTGTCGATGTCGATATCGCGATTGACTTCGGCAACTAGCCCTGGAGGCATCCCGAACTTCGCCGAGAGGCTGGTGAGTGTGTCTCCGGCCTCTACTGTGTAGGTCCTCTCGGCGTGTGTCAGATAGAGCCAGAGCACGCCTTGGCCAGTTTCCAGCGCCTGGAAGACCTTGGCGGCAGCTTCGTCGTAGCGGAATCCGCGACCCTGACCCGCAGCCTCCGCTAGCGCTATGAGGGTGTCGCGGATGGCGTACTGGTTCATATCTACCGAGGGTCTGCCGCCCTCTCCTGGCACCAGGTATAGCCAGTCGGCGATCTCTAGCCGTCCGAGAGTCCAACTAAGCGTTTCATCGGTGACAACGTCGTACGTCATCAACGTGACCTGACGCGACAGCAGAGCTTCCGCTTGCTCCAAGATGTCCCCGGTCTCCAGTTCGGCAGGCGTGATGACCTGGAAGACTAAGGGCACCTCGACGCGGTACGGTGTACCACCGACCTCGCGGAGCCGGGCAAGTGTGGTCGGGATGTCGAGGACTCGACCAGTCTGCCCCGGTACGATGACGATCTCGCCCTGCTCAAGGCTCAGTGTGGGGTCAATGGCCGGCTCTGAGGCCTCATGGTCGACCTCTCCGAGCAGCTCCCTAGCTGCGGTCGTGTCGAAGAGAAAGCACGGGGCGACATCGTGGTAGTACAGCCAGATCGCCACCTGTTCCCGTAGCGAGCCGCCGCGGCCGACCTGATAGGCTGCCTGTGCGGTTGCCAGTGTATCCACGCGCAGGCCGCCCAGCGACCATGGGTAGGACCACTGGCGCTGACCGTCCGTGAGCACCAGCATTCCGGTGTCGACTTGGTCCGCGACGCTCTCCAGTGCGACCGCTGCCTGCGCTGGCGATTTGCCTCCCAGGTGGACCCCGAGAGCGTACACGTTCGGGTAGATGGTATCTTCGTAGATCCGGTTTGTGCGCTGTAGGAAGACCCAACCGGCGAAGGCCAACACACCAAGCAACATCAGGAGCAGCCCCAAGGCCGTAGCGGCGGCTCCCAGCATGCTTGCTGGCTTGCGCGATGGCTGTTGCGTCGTGCGTGCACCCATAGTCCCCTCACGGTCCAGTGCTGTTGGACTCTGGAGTGTACCTCGTTTCCTTGAACCTGCCAACGCTCGATTTTGGAGAAAAGCTGCTGAAGCAGGGACGAGTTCCCGCGGCGGAGGTATCAGGATGCTTCCGTGGCCTCGGATAGTAACGCTTGCTGTGCCTGCTTCTGCGCATGGAGATCCAGTACCTGTTGCTGTACCTTCTGCAGATACTCGCCACGCAGCGGATACCATCGCAAGATAATCGCCCCCAAGACCATAGCCACCCCAGGGATCAGGCCGGCAAGAATCTTGATACCCCAGATGGCATTTGCCGGCTGGTCCAGCGTGATCTGTCCCTGATTGGCTTCGCGGGTGATGAAGCCCGTTGTCTCAAGCACAAAGGGCATCAGGGCCAGCGCGATGGACTGGGCAGGTTTGGTGAGTAGTGCGTTGACACCGAAGAAGGCGCCCTCACGTCGGACACCTGAGCGCAACTCGTCCTCGTCGGTAACCTGTGCAAAAAGGACGTTCGTGAGCGTCTGCGGTCCGGCTAGGCCGAACCCTGCAGCGACTAAGCAGAGAGGGATGAGCTGAGTTGGGACTACTACGATCATGATGAGGGCGATTCCAGCGATGAGGAGCAACAGCCGCTGGGCCCCTACGACGCCGAGGCGGCGTCTCAACACGGCGGTCATCGGGACGCCAATGATCAGCGAGACGAAGAGGCAAGCGACGAGAATCATCGAGTTCATCTGGAGGACGTAGTCGGCCAGGTAGAAAATAGCGCCCAGCAGAAGCGCCTGCATCAGGATCGACATGAAGTTCTGGGCAACCAAGATCAGGAACGAGCGACTGGTGATCGTGTATTTGAGAGCTGGCCCCAACTTCAATGGTTCATCGACTTCGCGGTACTCGGGGCGCTCGCGCACCCGTAGTGTTGTGATGATGATCATTGTGGCGCTGAAGATGCCCACGACGATCATCGAGGCCTGGAGTGGGGCGAAAGATGGCGAAATCCCAGCCTTGGGGCGGAAGAAGTCCGGGATCAGGAAGCCCAAGATCATACCCAGGAGACCGAAGAGCGACGATGAGATCTGAAGGCCATTCCGCTCAGCGTCGGATTCGGAGATCTCAGGCAGCAGTGCCGAGTAGACCAAGCCGATGATCGTGTAGGCCGTGTCGTAGAGGAGCATAGTGGCAAGCATCCATCCAAAGATGGCTATGTCCCCGGTCCCTGGCGGGGCAAACCAGACCAGGATGAAGGTAAGTGCCAG
>JAFGNI010000246.1 GCA_016927095.1 Anaerolineae bacterium
GCTGATGGCTAATCGCTACATCAACCGACAGGCACGACCAGGTCATACGGCATATCCGTCAAGTTCTCGACCGTGCCGTCTTCAGCGATCCACAGGACATCCTCGACCCGACAGCCCATCCCGTCGTCAGGGTAGTAGAGCCCGGGCTCGATGGCAAAGAGATGACCGGGCGCGAGCGTGACCGTATTGCTCGCATTGTCGAAGAAGGGAGGCGCTTCATGGACATCAAGCCCAACACCGTGGCCGATGCCGTGTACGTACCCACGCAACGTCGACGGATCATCCGCGATGGTAGGATGCCCGCGCTCGCGCATCAAGTCGCAGGTCATACGTTGATACGCGCGCGCCTCTTCACCAGGTCGGATGGCGGCAATCAGCGTGGTCAGGCAGTCGACCACAGCGGTATGCAGACGCGCCACCGGTTCGGGAGCGTAACCCAAGCAGAAGGTGCGCGTCAAATCGTAGAAATAGCCTCCGCCGACCTCCCGGGGGAAGATGTCAAAGACGATAGACTGGCCCAAACGCATCACCGCATTGCGGCTTCCCCGGCTGTGCGGGATGCCTGCGTCCCGGCCCGTCGAGAAGATGAAGCCCTCGGGGTCTTCCAGTCCCTGAGCAGCGATTAGGCGGTTGATCTGCGCATGAACGTCGCCCACCGTTAAGGAGTCACCGGACGCTTTACGGAGCACCTCATCCTCTCCGACGGTATGGGACTGCAAGAAGGCCAGCGTCTGCCGCACAACCGCGGCGGTCCGCTGCCCGACCTCACGAATGCGCGCAACCTCATCCGGATCCTTAGTCGCCCGGGCGGCTTGCATCAGGTTCTCATCGATCTCCCCCACAATCTCGACGTCGGGGGTTGCAGCATCGAGTGCTCGCAGAAAGGCATACGCATAGCCTTGATCCAGATAGCCGTAGACGCCCAGACGGCCCTTGACAGCCAGGTCCTCAAAGATCCGCTGATAGTAGGCCACCGAGGCAGCCAGTTGGTCGCCGTCGTGTTCTTGGAGCAAAGCAACGTAGTCGTAGCGAGTGGTGAGGATCACCTCATAGCCGGTCTCCGCCGCGGACGCACGGTCCATCGGCCCCGCAATCAGCTGCGGCGTCTCACCGAGTTTCTTGATGAGGATTGCGGAGGTCAGGTGCGCGCCGTTCAGCATGTAGATAAGTGGAGGATTTCCCAGCACCTTCCCCCGGACGAGGATCGCGTCCAGTTCCCGTGCCGCCATCAGCCTGTCAATATCACGTCTCATCAGACGACCTTTCGAGCGAAGGACCGCACACGTACGCCACCACCATTCTCTCACAATGAGACAAAAAGGCCAAATCTAGGTTGATTGTAGTTCGGGCCCAATCCAGGTATACTGAGGCTGTTACCCGATGGGGACTCCAATCACCGGTTTGACCGGGCAGACCCCTGAATCCCGGAGATAGCATGCCGAAACCACTCGTAGCAATCGTTGGGCGGCCTAACGTGGGCAAGTCCACCTTGTTTAACCGTATCGTCGGCGAGAGACGCGCTGTCGTCAGCGAAGTCCCCGGCACGACGCGCGATCGGATTGTCGCGGAGACCGAATGGAACGGTCGGGAGTTTCTGATTGTGGACACGGGGGGCATCGAGATCCGACCGCCCACCGTGGAAGCCGGACGTCGCACCCTAGAGGGAGCGCCCTTGCTGGAGGACTCCGAGGCCTTCATCCCCCTGATCAGGGCACAGGCGGAGATGGCCATCGAGGAAGCGGATTTGATCCTCTTCCTGGTGGACGCGCGATCAGGGATGACGACAGCCGATATGGAGGTTGCCGACCTCCTGCGTCGGTCCCGGAAGCCCACGCTGGTCGTGGCTAACAAGGCCGAGAGCCAAGCCCGCGAGCTCGACGCCTTGGAGTTCTATGAACTCGGCATGGGCGAGGTCTATGCCGTCTCAGCTATCCACGGCACCGGGGTCGGCGATCTGCTGGATGTCATCGTTGAGCAATTACCCGACGTCTCCGAGCCGGAACGCCCGCAGGATGAGACAGTGCGGATCGCCATCATTGGACGGCCCAATGTGGGCAAGTCATCGCTGCTCAACCAGCTCTTGGGCCATGAACGGGCGATCGTCAGCCCTGTAGCAGGAACTACACGCGATGCGGTCGATACCGAGCTTGTGTGGGAAGGCCAGCGCATCACTCTGATCGACACGGCGGGCATCCGGCGCCGTGGTCGGATCGAAACGGGCGTCGAGAAGTACAGCGTCCTACGCGCCGCGCGCGCCTTGGATCGGGCCGAGTTGGCCTTGGTCCTGATCGATGCCACAGAGGGCGTCGCAGCACAGGACACCCATATCGCGGGCATGACGGTCGATGCGGGCGTCAGTGTCATCGTGCTGGTCAACAAATGGGATGCCGTCAAGCCGGAAATGCGTCAGCTTCGGCCTGATATGGAAGCCCACCTCCGCGAGGAGCTGCAGTTCCTCAACTACATCCCCGTGCTGTTCATCTCAGCGTTGACGGGGCTGAACGTCCACCACATCTTGCCCACAGCGAAGGAAGTCGTCGAGGCCAGGTACCAACGTCTCCCAACGGGTCCGCTGAACGATGCGATCCAGAGCGCGCTGTTGGAACACGCTCCCCCCAGCAAGGGAGGACGCCGGCTGACGGTCTTCTATGTCAGCCAGGCAGATGCCGTCCCCCCCACCTTCACCTTCTATGTCAATGACCCGAACTTGGTCCACTTCTCGTACCAGCGGTATCTCGAGAACTGCATCCGGAACATCTATCCATTCGCCGGCACGCCCATACGGCTGTCCTTCAGGGGGCGCCAATCCACCCGCTAAAGCGGAGCGGGGGCGGGCCGAGGAGTCAAAGGTGCATCAGACAACGCCGGAAATCCTGGTCGAGATCCACAAGCTGCGGAACCGCTTCGTTGCCGTCACGAAGGACAGCCTTGGACGCGAGATCCTGCGAAACGAATTCCAGCACGCGACCACGCATCTGACCTACTTAGGCCCCCCCTGGCTCGTCGACCAAGAGCGCTTGGGGCCCGAGGAGCGAGGACGGCTGAGCCGGTTTCTCAGGGATAACGTAGGCTCGGCACAGGTATCCCTCCAGGGTTGGCATCTTTTCCAGTACCTCTTCGGAGACGGGCGTGACCTGCGGCGCCATCTTGCAGCTTTACGGGATGAGCAGGCAGCCTTGCGCGATGAACAAGCACGTTCATCGCAGTCGAACGATGAGACAGCCCAGATGACGCTTCTGTTCAGCCCGGGCGCGTCATCGCTCAGTCGCCTTCCTTGGGAGTATATCTTCGACGGCAAGCAGTTCCCCTGCTTGGAAGGTCGGCTGCTGATCAGCCGGCGTCCTCTGGATGTGACGCCACTCACCACACAGCCGACTGATGGGCCGCTGCACCTTCTTCTCGTCATCCCTGCGCCAGCGGACCAGGTGGCCTTTGATGCAGAACATGAGCTCAGCATCGTCCAGGATGCATTGGCACCTTTGATCCAGCGCGGGGCTCTGGTCATGCATCTCCTGCCCGAGCCAACCGCCAATGCGTTGTTCGAAGCGCTGGGAGAAAAAGACTACGATGTGGTGCACTACATTGGGCACGGCATCTACCAGCTGCCACAGCACCAGGGATACCTCTGCTTTGAGGACGATTTCGGACGAAGCGCATTGGTTAGCGGCGTGCAACTACCCCGGTTTGCCGGGGTAGCGCACCAGCGCGCCCGCCAGGCTGAGCTTGGACTCAAGACAGGCACTACCGGCGCGTCCCCTTACGTCAGCGACGATGAGGCCGGACTTCGACCGTGCCCTCCGCGCCTCTTTGTCATCTCCGCCTGCCAGAATGCCCAGATTGGCGTCTTTGATGCAGTTCAAAGCGTCGCCAACGACTTGCTGCACCGTGGCTTCCCCAGCGTGCTGGGCATCCCCTTAAGCCTGCGGACTGCATCGGCGTTGGCTTTCTACCGTGCCTTCTTTGGCAGCCTGGCCGGGGGGGAGGCTGTACTGAGCGGGCTTAGCCAGGGCAGACGGGCGCTTCGCGATATCGATCGCGGCGGCATCGCGTCCTCGGAGGGACCTTCCCACGAGACAGACAAAGCGGAACAGCGGTTCGATTGGGGTGTGCCGGTCCTACACCAACGAGCATCCGCTCTGGTACTGACCGGCCCCCTCAGCGAAACCGTTGTACCATCCAAGGCCGAAACGCCGCGAGGGAGCGAAGCACCCAAGCTGGCAGCTGCCTTCCTGCCCGGACGGCATCGTGAGATTCAGGCAGTACGCCGAGCCCTCGCGGCCAACGCGCGTGTCTTCTACATTCTGGGCGGCGATGGTGTCGGAAAACACGCCTTCACCTCGTACGTGCTGGACCATCTCGGCACCAAGCCAAGCGCGTGTCTGAGGATCAACTGTCGTGAGGTGGTAGAGCCCCTGTCCGCTCTCGGAAAGATCGCCGATTTCTGGCGAGGTGAGGTCGGCCCAGCCAATGTGGGCGCAGGCGCGCCGGATGGCACGGACGTACCCATCAACGGAGAGGCCACGCAAGCAGCGGGACACCTGCTCGACAGCCGCGCAGGGGCTCGAGAGCGGGCCCAGAAGGCCCAGGCTCTCTTGGCCCGCAAGCGCACGCTCCTCCTTTTTGAGAACATCGATGCCTGGTTCACGCCGGACGAAGCCGCGACCGGTGAGTTGCAGAGTAACTTGCTGCGTGACGTCTTGATCGGCCTCATGGCCGAGCCGAGCAGGGGGCTGTTCTTCTTCACCGGAAACCGTCGGTGGGAGGCACTCGCTGAGATCCCACCAGACGATCAGCGGGAGATCCGGCTGCCGCTCTTGTCAGAGCGCTACGCCATCCAGCTCATCAACCAACTGCCCGCGCTGAGGGCGGCGGCCTCCACGCAAGCAGAGAAGCTAGACGTCTACCATCTCGTCGGCGGGCATCCGCTTATACTCAGGCACATCGATCGTTGGTTAGCCTTCGGGAATATCCTACCATCGTTGGCCGATATCGGTCCTGAGCCTCGTAAGACAACCGAAGACTGGCTTTTCGCGTTGACAGGCCAGCTCCTTGATCATCTGGATCCAGGAGAGTATCAAGTGCTTGGGGCTCTGGCGGTCCTGAAACTCCCCTTTGACGCGAGCACGATCGCCAGCCTTACCCAGGTCACGCTCGAGCAAGCCCGACCCCTACTCGCCGAGTGGCAACGTCTTAGCCTTGTGGCGCCGGCATCCCGCAAGGTCAGTGGCGCCGATGCATACAACCTTGTGGCCTCGGTGCGCAAATGCCTGCTTGACCGGCTCAGCCCTCTGGAGCTAACGGCGCTCCACCGCCGGGCCGCCGAGGCGTACGGTGCGCCCTTTTTCGATGCTGCACAGCGTCAGGTACTCGCACGCACGATCACAGTCTGGTCCGAGGAGCGTATCGGTTGGCTAGCACGCGATGCAAACGGGATCTTGGGCCTGCGACTGCGACGAGAGGTCTCACCGGAGGCGCAGGCACGCTTGATCGAACAAGCTCTCGCCTGGCAAGATCATCTGCTGCAGGCAGGAGAGACCGAGGCCGCCGCCCAGATCGTACAGGCGCTGGCCCCAGAACTCAATCGCCACGGACAACATGATTTATCCAGAAAGCTGCTCCAGCAGACGTTGCCTCCCCCCAAGGGACCTGCCGCTGACCAACAACTGGATACCCTCACAAGGCTCCGGCTTGAGGAAGGCCCCCTCACCGCGGCCCTGCGCGTCTATCAGGAGGTCTATAGGTCGCTCGACCCGGAGACTGAGGTGGTCCAGCGCACCTACGTTATGTTGCGTGCGGGTCACATCCACCAGCGGCTCGGCAACCTGGCAGAGGCCGTAGCTCACTATCAGACAGCGCTGCAGATCATCCGCCGCCAAGAGGTCCAGGAAGGGGCCGAAAACACAGCCGTAGAGCAAGTGGGGACGGCAAAAGCTGTCACGGTGACGGAAAACCCGAAGGCCGCTGATGCAGACGAAGAGGCGAGGGAAGGCTCAAGAGCCAATGAGGTCCGCACAGCGGAGGCGGAGTGTCTCTATCACCTGGCAAGAGCCTATCGCGAGATGGGAACGCTGCGGGAGGCGCTCGTCTGCAGCCAAGCCGCCAAGGAGCACTACCAGGCGCTGGCCAACCCGGTAGGGCATGCCGCCCTGGAGTATGAACAGGGACTCATCCTCAAGCTGATGGACCGGACCGATAGCGCTCTAGAACGCTTCATCGCCAGCTTGAGACTCTGCCGAGAGACCGGCGATCAACAGTGTATGGCGGACAACCTGACGGAGATTGGCCAGCTCTTCGACCAGCTGGGAAAGACCGATATGGCTATTCAGGTGATCGAGGAGGCCATCGAGCACTACGAATACCTGAGAAGCCCTCAGCACGGGAGGATCCTCTCGCTGTTGGAAGAGCTCTACGCCAAGCAGAAGAGGCTGGCTGAAGCCATCACGCGGTTCCGGACGATCAAACGCGCGGCCTAGTCGCCCGCCGACCGACCTCTCTGCGACAGCCGGCTAACACTGTCTGGGCCACCATTCCGATGGCGTTCTTCCCATCCACGCACTATGCCCCTACGGCGCGACCGTGAGTTCGCCCACCGCGACACTATCGCCGTCCAGCCGGACGCCCCCGATCGTGAGGGTCGCCCGATCACCGTGCTCGGCGTTGTAGAGCCCGGCAGAAAGGGTGTACCGCCCAGGTTCGATGTCAGGTGGTAGGTGTACCCGGTGCCTATCGACAATCACCTCACCGGGCGACCAGGTGACCGTGGGGGCCTCCCCGCCGGCAGGCATTTGGTCGGACTGCGCCCAGATCCGCCCATCGCTGCCTGCCAGGTGGACGAAGGCCGTGTAGTCCACCATCGCCGGTGCTAAGGCACGCCAATAGAGCGTCACGTCGACGGCTTGACCGGGCCGGACGGTGGCATCCTCGACATCGCCCCCCACAAGCTGCGCAAAGTTGCCGGCGCTCTCAAAGGCTGCCACATCCACATTCAGAACCCGCGCCGGATCACGGGGCAAAGCGAACTGACGCGAGCGTTGTGCGATGACCACATCGCCGAGGACGAGGTTGCCGTCATCCCCGGGACCATCTGCCCCCGACGCCGGATCGCCCGGCGGCAGCCGCATCACAACGCGGCACAGGCCTTCCGGCAGGCTCGTATCGACGCGCAGCGCATAGGCAATCTTGTAGCGCTCTCCCAAGCTCCAAGATACCGGGTCGCCCGGCTCCCACGGCGCCGCACCTTCCTGACGCACCTCACCGTCACAGACAAGCATCCAGGATAGCGCTGCCGGCGGCGTTCCTGCAACACGCTCAACACCGATAGAAGCATGCAGCGACCGTCCAGCTGTTATCTGCGGCTCAGGTGGCTCAATGCCGACAACCCGCAGCCCAGGCCACGCCGGGTCGGGCGATGGGGTGACTTCCAGTGACGCCGCGGCGGAAGCCCGCCCAGGCACCTCGACATCACCCAGCCGCAGCATGATGCCCCCGAATGCCCCGTCGCCCTCCACAAGGGAGAGCCATCCTTGTGTGCCGGACAGCATCATCACCAGGTCATAGGTCCCCGGCGGCATGTGATGCGGAACCCAGATATAGGCTGTGGCATCGGCGATCTCGCCCACAGGCCACTGTGGCGCCGGCCACGTCCAATCGTTCACCAAGCGCTGGCCCCCCTCAGCCCAGACGATCCTGTGGACACCTTCCCCCGTCTGCAGGGCGAGGTAGACATCCACCTCGCCCAGTTGTACCAGGGGCTGCAGGCGCAACCGTACAGCCAGAGGCTCGGCGCGATCGACTGTCTTGTTCCATGTGACCGCCACCAGATCGAGGGCGCCCGCGAAACGCGCCGCGATGGTCGGGCTGGTCGCCAGTGCGGTCCGTAGCACGCACTGAGATGCTGTGAATCCCCCAACCGGCTCTGTGGGGCGACACACGATATCTCCTGCCGCCTGCGCTTCGTCGAGCAATGCCGCGAGCTGCGCATCCGTAGCCGGGTAGCAGTCGGGGGCCTGGAGCCATAGAAACGGGACACCGGTACCGACGCGGTTGTTGAGCCATAACTCCAATCCCGCCGTCGTCGTAACAGGTGCGGCTGCTTGGCCCTGCATACCCGGCAGTGGCCCAGGAACTACGAGGGACATCTGGGCCTGATCTGACGCGCCGGCCTGTAAGGCCGCCTCGGAGACGAAGAGCGTAGCAAGCTGGCGTCCCCCAACTTCGATATCCTCCCGTGCCACATAGCCCGGGTACGACTGGCCGATGCCACTGATGATGGCCTCGGTACAGCCCACCAGCCTGTCATCGTACGCTCGTGTCGTTCCGGCGAAACGGCCTGCCGTCCCTGGGACGTTGCCGGTCAGTAACGAAGCAGCCTGTGGCTCGGGCAGCAGCCCATTGAGGCGACCAGCCGCCAGGCCGGAGGCTTCCCCCCAACCCAGTGGCACGACATCCTGGGCGATCCACGGCCCGCCCAAGAGCGGCGTCGCATAGTGTAGGGGCACGACCGCCACCGCCGCCCACGGCAGCAGCAAGAGCGCCACCAACGCCCGGCGCCAACAGCGCCGCAACTGCGCCAGGGACAACGTCGCGATGAGCGCCAGCAGAGGGACAGCGGAGAGCACATAGCGATCGAATTTCTTGGTAGCCAGCGTCAACGCAAGGACATAGCCCAGAGCAGGAAGGCCTGCGGTCGCCACAGTACGCCAAGGGACAGGGTGGGCGCTCTTGCGCCTTGGAACGACGGCGAACAGACCTAGCAGCACAGGCGGGGTCAACCTGAAGACCAAGACCACCGGGTAGAAGAGCGGACCCGGGTCAACGCGCATCTCGCCCGCAAAGAAGACATCGCGCAGCCCGATGCCTTCGTGATAGCTCACCGCTTGGAACAGCACCGCCAGCGCCGCTTGTGGCGTAGCAAAGAAGGTCGGCGTCAGCGCCAGCAGGAAGCCGAGGCTTAGCGCGGCGACGAGGCCAACGCGGAGCACCCGGCGCAGCCAACTCCCGCTGCCCCAGACCAACATCGCCAGCGCCAATCCCGGCGCGACCAAAAGTCCCAAGGTCTTGGTCAGGCCGGCGAGGGCCAGACAGAGCGCCACCCCATCCCACCGGGCCATAGCCCGCGTCCAGGCCGCGCGCGAAGGCTTACCGCGTTCTGACGGCGTCGCCGCGACCCGCGTCGCCGTCTTGGCTGAGGGCTTGACCGCGCTGGGCAGGGCCAAGACGACGGCCAGTAGAACAAAGGTGGCCTGTAGGGCATCCGTATGGAGCAATCCTGCGTGGCCGGCAAAGAAGGGATCCAGCGCCAGAAGCAGCGCTAACCAGCGCGCCGCACGCTCTCCTAACCCGCGGCGGCCCAACCCATAAGCCAGCACCAACCCGAGGCTGGCGACACCTGCCATCAGCGCGCGGCCCGCAGGCAGGAAGAAACTCAGATGGTCAAAGGCATCGGCGTTCTCAGGGGCCAGCCATGCCATACGAACGATCCAATCGAGGTGCACAGCTGCGGTGGTAGGCTGCAGCAGCTGCATGATCTTGACCCCAGCGGCGCCCAAGGCCATGGTTGTTATGCCAGGATGGCCGGTCTGGGGAATGCGCGCCCAATCCCGAGCTTCCAAGGCATCCAGGAACTGGATGCTGCGGTGCACCCAGATGGGTTCATCCGGCGTGACGTAGAGCCCAGAAGGCGCCAGCCGAACAAAAAGCGCCACGATGAAGATCGCGGCGCTGAGGGTGATCGATGGCAAGCCGGGAAAGCTGAACCGACGCCGCCGCACGTTACTCCTCTGCGCGGATGACGTAGATGGGTTTGTTCTGCACCTCGAAGTAGGTACGGGCCTGCACCTCGCCCAGCAACCCCATCACAATGAACTGCACACCCAAGATCATCAGCAGGATCGCCAACGACAGCAAGGGGCGGTTCCCGATGTCGGCGCCGGTGAAGAGCTTGAACAGCGCCAGATAGAGGGCCAGGCCAAACCCAAGCCCACTGCTAAGTAACCCGGCGAGCCCAAAGAGCTGCATCGGTCTGGCCATGTAGCTCAGCAAGAAGGTCACCGTGGCAAGGTCGAGCACAACGCGGACCGTCTTGGAGATATTGTATTTCGATGAACCATACTTCCGCGGGCGGTCGTTGACCCCCACCTCGGCCACGCGCACCCCGAGCCCGGAGGCGAGCGCGGGGATGAAGCGATGGAGCTCACCATAGAGATTCACATTCTTTGCCACGTCGCGGTGGTAGATCTTGAGGGAGCAGCCGTAGTCGTGGAGTTCCACCCCAGTCGACTTCCCGATGATGCGGTTAGCGATCATCGAGGGCAGCCGCCGCGAGAAGAAGGGTTCCTTGCGCTCCTTCCGCCATCCACTGACGATGTCGTAGTCACCCTCTATCATCACATCCAGCAGGCGCGAGATATCGACAGGATCGTTCTGCCCGTCAGCATCCATCGTGATCACATAGCGGCCCCGTGCTAAATCGAAACCGGCGGCGAACCCCGCCGTCTGTCCGAAGTTGCGGCGGAAGCGGATGATGCGGAGATTGGGCTCGTCCTTCTTGAGTTCGCGCAGGACCTCCAGGCTGTCATCGGTGCTGCCATCATTGACGGCGATGATCTCATAGGAGCGCCCCATGGCACGTAGAGCTTCAGATAGCTCCGGAATGAACCACTTCAGGTTGCCGGATTCATTGTAGACGGGCAGGACCATCGAGATATCGAGCTCTGGCTCCCCGGTGTGCTTTTCGATCATGGCGCCCCTTCCCAGATGCGGATGTCTGCCTGAGTTTTACCACCAAGCTAAGTGAAGGCAACTGATAAAACCACCTTCCGGGAAGCTGTGAGCTTCCCGGAAGGTACCGGCCTGAACGCCAAACGGAGCTTGACAGCCCTCCCAACCCCGTTATAATGCGAGGGCAGTCCGACAGAGACCCATCACACGACGAGCCGCGCCGGCATTGGGCGTCTGGCTCGCTGGATACGCAAGCAGTGAGGCATCATAGGGAGGATGAATCATGGCTAAGAAAGGCAACCGCGTCCTTGTCAAGATGAAGAGCACGGAAAGCGGACATATGTACTACACGCAGAAGAACCGCCGCAGCGACCCGCAGCGGCTAGAGATGAAGAAATACGATCCCTTCGTCCGCAGGCACGTCATCTACCGCGAGACGAAGTAACTTCCTCGCAGACTTCTGGCTTCGATCAAACCGAACCCGGTGCTCAGCTGAGCACCGGGTTTTCTGTTGCCGTGACCTCCCACAGATGCAA
>JAFGNI010000247.1 GCA_016927095.1 Anaerolineae bacterium
ATCGCACTGTCTTTCTGTCAATGCTGTAGGTTTTGCCACAGGGCCGGCGCCTCCGACGGGCCTCAAGGTGTACGCGTCTGGCTTACTCACGGTCTTCGAGTTGTAGGTTGGGCAGCCATACCCGACTCGGCGGCGCAGCCGCCGCCACCCGCGGCGTGCTCCCGTCGCTTTCGCATCCTGCTGTGGCAGTCAAGGGCCCTATCCGCGCGGAGGGAGCCGTCCATCGAGGGTTTCCGGCGCGCAGCCGGCCTAGACAGGCCGACCTCCGTCGCCGAGATGCGTCGGTCCTGAGGTGGGGATGCGCTGGGCTTGATGTCGGTCGGAGATGCAGTAAGCTATGTCAGCAGCGGACATGGGGAGCAGCACACGGACGGGCTGGCATCTGTTCGGTGCCGAACCATCGATCCCCGGCTTTACACGCAACCGCTTCACAGACTGAGGAGAGATATGCCCAGCAAGACACTGAAGGAGCCGCTTAGTCTCGAGGCCGAGGCGGTTTCAGCCTATGAGGTGATCACCCACGCTGCGGGACCTGCCGGCACGCTTCCCCTGGATCCGGACTACCTGCGCACGACCTCGAGCGGCGATCTCTTCGGCTTAACCGAGGACGCCGGGATGGGGTGGGCGCCGGAGGAGCTCCGGCGTGCGGAGTATCTGATCCTCGCCACGGTGGGCGGCATACGCAGTAGCAACGGCATGCCGGTGGCCTTAGGTTACCACACCGGACATTGGGAAGTTCCCGACCTCGTTGCCGCGGCGGCGGTCCGGTTCAAGGAATTGGGGGCGGTGCCCTTTGCCGGCTTTGTCAGCGATCCATGCGATGGTCGCACGCAGGGCACACCCGGGATGATGGACAGCCTGCCCTACCGCAATGACGCGGCGATCGTCTTCCGGCGCTTGGCGCGCTCGCTGCCCACGCGTCGAGGTGTCCTGGGCATCGCGACCTGTGACAAAGGCCTTCCGGCTCTGATAATGGCGCTAGCCTCGGAGCGTGACCACCCGGCTGTGCTGGTGCCCGGTGGCGTGACGCTTCCCCCGACCGAAGGGGAGGACCTTGGAAAGGTTCAGACCCTGAGCGTGCGCTTTGCCCAAGGAGAGATCAGCCTCGAGGAGGCGGCGATCCTGGGGTGCCGCGCTTGTGCCTCTGCCGGGGGAGGATGCCAGTTCCTGGGCACGGCGGGAACGGGACAGGTTGTTGGCGAGGCCCTGGGCCTCACGCTCTTGCACGCCGCGTTGGCGCCGTCAGGGCAGCCCATCTGGCTAGATCTGGCCCGCCGCTCTGCCGAAGCATTGACCCGCCTTGAGAGCGCTGGCATCACGGTGGGTGACATCCTCACCGAGAAGGCGCTTCACAACGCGATGGTGGTCTACGCCGCCTTTGGCGGCAGCACCAATCTCCTGCTTCATCTACCTGCCATCGCGCACGCCGCAGGACTGGGCCGCCCGACGGTCGCCGACTGGGACCGCGTGAACCATGCCGTACCCCGGCTCGTTGACGTGTTGCCCAATGGTCCGGTCGGCCATCCCACGGTGCGCGCCTACCTAGCCGGCGGTGTACCGGAGGTGATGTTGCACCTGCGTGCTCTTGATCTCCTGCATCTCGATGTCCTGACCGCGCAGGGGCAACCGCTCGGCGACTCCCTTGACGCCTGGTCCAAGAGCGAGCGGCGCCGGCGTTTGCGCGAACGGCTCTTCACCCAGGACGGCGTCGATCCTGACAGCGTTATCTTCAGTCCTGAACGGGCGCACGAGAAGGGACTCACCAGCACGATGACCTTTCCTAGGGGCAACCTCACCCCCGAAGGCAGCGTGGTCAAGAGCACTGCCATCGATCCAGCGCTCCTTGACAGTGAGGGCGTCTATCGCAAGGAAGGCCCGGCCCGGGTCTTCACGACCGAGCGTGCCGCCATTGCTGCGGTGAAGGGCCAGACCGGTCGCCCGGTCCAGCCTGGAGACGTGATTGTCCTCATCGGTCGTGGTCCGCTCGGCTGCGGCATGGAGGAGACCTACCAGATCACGTCCGCGCTCAAGCATCTGTCGTGGGGCAAGGAGGTTGCGCTCGTGACGGATGCGCGGTTCAGCGGCGTCAGCACCGGGGCGTGTATCGGTCACGTGGGCCCCGAGGCCCTGGCTGGGGGACCGCTGGGGCGTGTGCGCGATGGCGACAGGATTCGCATCGTCATTGACTGCGCCAACCTGGTCGGCACTGTGGATCTCGTAGGCGCTGACGGTCGAGCGCTGACGCCGGCGGAGGGTGCCCGGCTTCTGGCCTCGCGGCTCCCGCATCCCGATCTGGCCCCAGACCCCAATCTCCCCGATGACACGCGCCTCTGGGCTGCGCTGCAGCAGGCCAGCGGCGGCACCTGGGGGGGCTGCGTCTACGACGTGGACGCGATTGTGAACCGAATGCAGAATCAGCGAATGACGGAATGAACGTGAGAGCGAATCGGCAGGACAGCGGCAAAGGTCGGAGCCGTCTTGAAGCGTACACTCAACATTGGGAGGGGTTATGTATCTGACACGACATTGTTCGGCAGAAGGCGCGCAGTGGGCGCTCGATGGTGCACTGCTTCCTCCGGCATTCAACTTGGGTTTACTGCTGGAGATGCCGTATCACAGCTATGCTGATGTCCTGCCGGGTATGGTGACGGGCCAGCCGGCCCGTGGGGAGCGCCTCGCCCCGGTGGAGTTGATGCACGAGGTCTGGGCCAGTGGTGTGACCTACCTTCGTAGCCGTGACGCCCGGCAGGCGGAATCGGAGTCCGGCGACATCTATGCCCGGGTCTACGAGGCGGAGCGCCCCGAGCTGTTCATGAAGGCAGTGGGGTGGCGCGTGATGGGCCCAGAAGACGAGATCCGTGTGCGCCCTGATAGCAACTGGAACGTGCCGGAACCCGAGCTGACCTTGGTGATCAACCGGTACCAGGAGATCGTGGGCTATACCGCCGGCAACGACGTCTCGTCTCGCAGCATTGAGGGCGCCAATCCGCTCTACCTGCCCCAGGCCAAGGTCTATCGCGGCTCCTGTGCCCTCGGGCCCGGGATACGGCTGGCATCTCCCGGTGATATGCGCGACCTGCCCATCGCGCTGCGCATCACCCGTGACGGCGCCGTCGCCTTCGAAGGCCAGACCAGTACCGCCCAGATGAAGCGTACCTTCGAGGATCTCGTCAGCTACCTGTGCCGTGAGCTCCCCTTCCCACGCGGCGTCTTCCTCATGACCGGCACCGGCCTCGTCCCCCCCGACGAGTTCACGCTTCAGCCGGGGGATGTTGTCCGCGTCGTGGTCGGCGAGCTGGTGCTGGAGAACCGGGTAGCGGACTAGCTGTCAGAGGACAAGGAGAGTACGGAGTAAGCAGAAAGGAGTAACGAGGGAGGCGAGAGACATGGCCCGTATCGTCAGGTTCCAGCAACTCAAGGCTTGGGAGGTTTCGCACCAGCTTGTGCTCAATGTCTACCAACTTGCTCTTCCTTTCAGTGAGCAGTATGGGCTGGCTTCCCAGATGCGCCGAGCTGCTGTTTCCGTTCCAGCCAACATTGCGGAAGGCTTCAAGCGACGTAGCATTCACGAGAAGGTACGGTTCTACAACATAGCCGAGGCATCATTGGAGGAGCTCAAGTACTACCTCATTCTGATTCAGGATCTGGGCTACATCGATGATAGTCAGCCTATGATGGACCACGCCCAAGAGGTGGGACGCCTTCTCTACGGCCTCATCGCCAGTACGGAGCGCCGACAGTGATATCCGCAACGACTGCCTCTACTTCTGTCTCCTTTCTCCCTACTCCCGTGTCCTGTCATCAACTTGGATCTATAGACTAACACCGAGGGAGGTAACCATGTCAACCGAACCAGTCCTCATCGCCGGCCAATGGCGGGAATCCGAGGATCCCGTTGGCACGTTCCAGGCGACGAATCCGATGACGAAGCAACCGCTGTCGGAGGTCTATCCGGTCTCCAGTCTCGAAGAGACGGAGACCGCGATCATGGCAGCGGCTGAAGCTGCTGCGGCTATGCGGGAGGTCCCACGGGAGACCCTGGCGCGCTTCCTGGAAGCCTTTGCGGACAACATCGATGCCCGTGCCGATGAGATCTCGGCGCTGGGCCATCGGGAGACGGCGTTGGCAGCTGAGCCACGCTTGCGGTCCGTCGAGCTGCCACGCACGACGGATCAACTGCGCCAAGCTGCTGCTGCCGCTCGCGACCGGTCGTGGTGTCACGCGACCATCGACGTACCGCACAACATCCGCTCGATGTACGGCCCGTTGGGTGGGGGCGTGGTGGTCTTTGGGCCGAACAACTTCCCCCTGGCCTTCAACTCCGTCTCCGGTGGGGATGCCGCCGCGGCACTGGCAGCCGGGAACCCGGTTATTGCCAAAGCAAACACGGGCCATCCGGGGACCACCAAGCTGTTGACCGAGGCGGCGTTCGACGCGGTCACGGCCACAGGGATGCCCAAGGCTACAGTCCAACTGATCTATCGCACAAGCCACGAAACGGGGGCGAGGCTGGTGTCGCATCCCCTGATCGGCGCTACCGGCTTCACCGGCAGCCGTTCTGCCGGCCTGCAGCTCAAAGCTGCGGCGGACGCGGCGGGAAAGCCCATCTATCTGGAGATGTCCAGCGTCAATCCAGTCTTCGTGCTGCCCGGCGCGCTGGAGGAACGCTTGGACACGGTCGCCGATGAGCTCTTCAGCTCCTGTTCTCTCGGCACGGGGCAGTTCTGTACCAAGCCCGGACTCACGGTATTGCTGGCATCGGAGCGGGGCGAGGCGTTCCTGCGCGCGGTGGCGGAGCGTTTCCAGAGCCCAGCCGGTGTTCTGCTGGGCGAGAGTGGCGTGTGGACGATTGCCGAGGGGGTCGGGAAGTTGGCGGCTCACGGTGCAGAGATCGTGGTCGGTGGAGAGCCCGTTGAGGGGCCCAGCTACCGGTACGCCAACACGCTACTGCGCGTCTCAGGCGACCAGTTCCTCGAGCACCCGCATGCGCTGCAGACAGAGGCCTTTGGGGTGGTCTCACTGCTGGTCTTCGCTAGGAATGTCGCCCAGATGCAGGCGATTGCGCGGTATATGGAGGGCAACCTGACGGGCTGTTTCTACTCGCACACCGGCGGCGACGATGACGCGATCTATGATCAGGTCGCGCCCATCCTGCGGGACAAGGTGGGGCGGTTGCTCAATGACAAGATGCCCACGGGTGTCGCCGTCTCGCCTGCGATGAACCACGGTGGGCCCTATCCTGCCACAGGCCATCCGGGTTTCACCGCGGTGGGCATCCCTGCTGCGATGCTGCGGTTTGGTGCCTTGCACTGCTATGACAACGTGCGCCACCACCGTCTGCCGCCCGAGCTGCAGGACAAGAACCCGACCGGCGAGATGTGGCGCGATATCAACCATGAATGGACCCAACGAGATGTTGCGTAGACTGAGGCGCTAATGAAGCTGCGCATCAATCCCTTTAGGACGGATTTTCCGCGGCTGACCCCGCTGTGGATCTCGGTCTTCGTCGATATCCTGGGCTTCTCAATCCTGATTCCGTTTCTGCCGTTTTTTGGCCAGCAGTTCGGAGCACCGGCCTGGAAGATTGGCCTTCTGCTGTCGACAAACGCGCTCTTCAGCTTCTTCTCTGGGCCAATCTGGGGCTCTCTGAGCGACCGGTACGGTCGCAAGCCAATGTTGCTCATCTCGCAGGTGGGGACGTTGGTCGGCTTCCTGATCATGGCCTTCTCCAATACCTTGACGATGATGTTCGTCTCGCGCATCGTGGATGGTATCTTCGGTGGGAACTATCCCATCGCCAAGGCCATCGTGGGCGATGTGGTGCCCGCCAGGCAACGCAGCGAGCAGATGAGCAATATCGGCGTTGCCCACGTGCTGTCGTCCCTGATCGGCCCCGGGTTGGGCGGTCTGCTATCGGGCTGGGGGATTCTTGCGCCCGGTCTAATGGCCGCTACGATGACCCTCGGTGCGATCCTGACGACGCTTTTCTTCCTCGAGGAGTCCCATCCGCTGCTGATCGGAGACGCAACTGCGGGCGGTCGCGAGATCGGGAAGACTTACGGATTGGGAGACGCGCTCACCAAACAGCCGTTGCCGGCGGGTGCCGCTGCCGCCCAGCGGCATATGCCTCTATCTATCAGGCGCCGCGCCGTGTGGTCGAACCCTGCAGCGCGCTACCTCTTGATCCAATGGGGGTTCCACACGCTGTCCTTTATGGTCTATATGTCGAGCATCTCTCTCTTTGGAAGCTTAAAGCTCGGCCTGGACGCTGGTGGGATGGGGCAGCTGCTGATGTTAGCCGGCATTGTCCGTGTGTTCATCCGCTTTGTGGTCTTTGTGCCACTCAGGCGGAAGATAGGTGATCGGAAGACCTCGCTGCTTGGATTGGGACTCTTTGTGCCGATCTACATCGCCCTTGGGATGGTTGAGAATCAGGTGCAGTTTGGCCTCATTCTCTGTCTCGTGAGTTTCGGGGCAGCCTGTTCTCGCGGTATCCTCAACAGCTTCCTCAGCCGGTCGGTGAAGCCTTGGGAGCAGGGCACGGCGATGGGGCTTTCCGCCTCGCTGGACAGCTTTGCTCAGATCACAGGCCCCCTGGTCGGCGGCCTGGTGCTAGGCAGTATGCCGATCTGGGTTTACGGCGCCGTTGCGGCCTGCTGTGCCTTTGGTGCCTTCGTGATGGCCTGGCGGCCCCTTCTGTTTCAGGATCACGTGCAACCGGTGTTGACCGCGTGAAGCAGCGGTCAGCAATCAGCAGTCAGCTGAAGTCAGAAGAACGGAGAAAGAAGTAAGAAGTATCCGGCCCGTAGCAGACTACCTTACTTCATACTTCTTTCTCCTTACTTCTGCGTTGTTGCTGACCGCTGAAAGCTGATGGCTGATAGCTCTAAAAGGAGTCCTATGATGACAA
>JAFGNI010000248.1 GCA_016927095.1 Anaerolineae bacterium
GTGCTCACCAGTCCTATGTGGAACTGGGGCGCTTACTATGTGGATACCATCGGCAAGGCCATGGAAGGCGATTGGGAGACCCATCAGTACTGGGCGGGTCTCGAGGCCGGTGTGGTCCAGCTCGCGGACTTCAGCCCCAAGGTCCCGCAGGATGTGCGTGACCTCGTCGCTGCCGCCCAAGAGGCCATCATCGCCAACGATGACATCTTCTGTGGGCCGATCACTGCCCAGGATGGCAGTGTCCTGGTCGCTGACGGCGCATGTATGGACGATGCCACAAAGCTCGGCATCATGACCTTCGTCGAAGGCGTCATCGGTACGATCCCCACGCAATAAGGGACAGCGCCATGGGGCGGCGGGACCGAACGCAGACAACCCCGCTGCCCCATGGCTACCCCTCGCTCAGAGGGCCCGTATGGGCGACCTTGGTACCCTCGAAAAACCAGAAACCGGCATGACTGAGAGCACCGTACAGCCACCCACTCCCCCACCGGTGCTGCAGATGCGCAGCATCACCAAGCGCTTCCCCGGCGTCCTAGCCAATGACGGCGTCGACCTGGCGCTCTATGCGGGCGAGGTGTTGGCGCTGCTGGGCGAGAACGGCGCCGGCAAGAGCACGCTGATGAACATCCTCGCCGGCCTCTACCGCCCCGATGCGGGCGAGATCCTCATCCAGGATCAGCCTGCCGACATTCACTCTCCGCGCGACGCCGCCCTGGCGGGGATCGGGATGGTCCACCAGAACTTCATGCTGGTTCCCACCATGACCGTAGCACAGAACATCGTGCTGGGCATGGCCGACCTGCCGTTCGTGCCCGAGATGCTGGCGATCGAGATGCGCATCCGCGAGCTCTCCACCCGTTACGGGCTGCAGGTCGACCCACGCGCCTACATCTGGCAGCTCGGCGTCGGCGAACAGCAGCGTGTGGAGATTCTCAAACTGATCTACCGCGGCGCCGACATCGTCATCCTCGACGAGCCCACCGCTGTGCTCACACCCCAGGAAGCGCAGGACCTGGGCCGGATCCTTGAGGTCATGCAGGCGGAGGGCAAGTCCATCGTCTTCATCACCCACAAGATGGCCGAGGTGATTGCCTTCTCAGATCGCGTCTGCGTGCTGCGCCAGGGGCGGGTGGTTGCCACCAAGCGCACCGCCGACACCAACCCCCGCGAATTGGCGCGGCTTATGGTCGGCCGTGAGGTGCTCTTTCGTCTGGACAAGCGTCCGGCCCAACTCGGTGATCCGGTCCTCATGCTCGAAGACGTGCATGCCACCAACGATAAGGGGTTGCCGGCACTTCGGGGCGTCTCGCTGGAGGCCCGTCAGGGCGAGATCCTCGGCATTGCTGGGGTCGCCGGAAACGGACAACAGGAGCTGGCCGAGGTCATCACCGGACTGCGCCCGATCAAACGAGGCAAACTGCTGATCAACCAGCGTGACCTCACACACTGCAGCTCTCTGGAGGCCATTCGCGCCGGCGTCAGCCACATCCCTGCGGATCGGGTTGGCATGGGATCGGTCGGCGATATGCCCGTCGCCGACAACATCGTGATGAAGGCCTACCGGTTGCCCCCATTGGCCCGCAAGGGGGTGCTCAACCGCCAGCGCATCCTTGACTTCGCGCGTGCCCTGATCGACGTCTTCCAGATCGCGACGCCCACGCCCCAGACCCACGTGAAGTTCCTTTCCGGGGGCAATATCCAGAAGACCATCCTCGCGCGAGAGATCGATGCGTGCACGGACCTGCTGGTCGCCGTCTACCCGTCGCGCGGCCTCGACGTCGGCGCCACCGAGGCTGTCCGCCGCCGCCTCTTGGAGCAGCGGGACGACAGTCGTGCCGTCCTGCTCATCTCGGAGGACCTCGACGAATTGCGCACGGTAGCCGACCGCATTGCGGTGCTCTACGAGGGCCGCGTCATGGGCGTCGTGGACGCCGAGCAGGCCGACGTTGAGACGCTGGGGCTGATGATGGCGGGGGCTTCCGACCATGTGCTGGCAGACCAGCCCCATGTGCCGGCAGACCAGCCCAACCCCGAAGGCGAGCGGACCCAGTGAAACTCGAGTTGAAGAAACGCGAATCGCTTTCACGCCGCGCCGCCATCGTGGTCCCGTTGGCGTCCTTTGGCGTATCGCTGCTCTTCGGCGCGATCCTTCTTGTCATCTCCGGCGCCAACCCGCTGCGCACCTACGCCGCGATGGCCGTGGGCGCCTTTGGATCGGGCAACGGCCTGAGCGAGGTGCTGGTCAAGAGCATCCCGTTGATCCTCACCGGCCTGGGCGTCGCCCTCGCCTTCCGCATGCGTTTCTGGAATATTGGCGCGGAAGGGCAGTTGACGATGGGCGCTGTCGCCGCTGCCGGCGTCGCCCTATTCTGGTCGCAAGGAATGCCCGCGTGGACGATTCTCCCGCTGTCGCTTCTCGCAGGCTGCGTCGCGGGCGCGATCTGGGCTGGCGTCCCGGCAATACTCAAGGCGGTCCTCAACGTCGATGAGACGCTGACGACGCTGATGCTCAACTACGTGGCGGTGCTCTTCTCGGAGCACCTCTATTACGTCGCCTGGCGCGCACCGAACTACAACTCCGGCACCGAGCGTATCCCCGAGTTCGCCTGGCTGCCCAGGATCTTTGGACGCGCGCACGCCGGCTTCTTCATCGCCCTGGCCATTGCCTTGTTATTGTGGGCTCTTTTCCGCTATACCCGTTGGGGCTTCGAGCTGAAGATCATCGGCGCTAATCCCACTGCTGCGCGCTACCTGGGTATCAGTATCGCTCGCAACATCGTCGTCACCCTCCTCGTGTCCGGCGCGATCAGCGGCCTGGCGGGCGCGGGTGAGGTCTTGGGCCTGACCCGGCGGCTACAGCAGGGCATCTCGGTGGGCTACGGCTACACTGCGATCATCGTCGCATGGATGGCCCAGCTCAACCCCCTGGGCGTCGTGCTCGTGGCGTTCCTCATGGCGGCGCTCGCCGTCGGCGGTGACCAGATCCAGATGCGCATGCGCCTGCCCGCATCGGTGGGCGTCGTCCTCCAGGGTATGCTGCTCATCCCGATGCTGGCGGGCAGCATCTTCCGGGAGTATTCGCTACACATCCACAGAACCAAGAACCAGGAACCAGGAATCCAGAATCGGAAAACATCAGACAAGCAGGAAGATGGTGCGGTTCATGGTGATCCTGCCGAAATCGGAGATCCCGCATGACTGATTCACTGGCCCTGCTCACCTCCATTCTCACCATCACGTTGCGCGCCGGCGCCTCGCTCATCTACGGCGCCATTGGCGAGACCTATACCGAGCGCAGCGGCATCCTCAACCTGGGCGTCGAGGGCATGATGCTGATGGGCGCGGTCACCGCGTTTGCCACTGCCTATTACACCGGCAGCGTCTGGCTGGGGCTGCTGGTCGCCATGGGCGTCGGCGGCGCGCTCGCAGCCCTGCACGCGTTTCTCACGGTCACCATGCGTGCCAACCAGGTCGTGAGCGGCCTGAGTATCACGCTGTTCGGCACGGGTCTGGCCAGTTTCCTGGGCGAACGGCTCGGCCCAGCCTCCAACAACTACAACTTGGTGGGTATGGTGGGCCCGCGCTTCTCCCCACTCGAGATCCCCGGCCTGAGACAGATCCCGGTGCTGGGCGCATTCTTCAAGCAGGACCTGCTCACCTACGCGCTGTTCTTCCTCGTGCCGCTGGCCTGGGGCTACCTGTATAGCACGCGCAATGGCCTCAACCTCCGCGCCGTCGGCGAGAACCCGCAGACCGCCGACGCGATGGGCATTGACGTGATCAAGACCCGCTATCGCTACACCATTCTCGGCGGCGTCCTGGTCGGGCTGGGCGGTGCCCATCTCTCGCTGGCCTATGCTCCCGGATGGGCTGAGAACATCACCGGTGGGCGCGGCTGGATCGTCATCGCGCTGGTGATCTTTGCCATGTGGAACCCGGTGCGTACCGTGTTGGGCGCGGTGCTCTTCGGCGGCATCAATGCCGTCCAGTTCCGCCTCCAGGCGGGGGGCACCACGATCCCTTCGGCCTACCTGAACATGCTTCCCTACCTGGTCACGATTGCCGTCCTGATCGCCATGACCTGGTGGGAGGCACTGAGCCATCGCATCGGCGCGCCCGCGGCGCTGGGGCTGCCGTACATGCGCGAGGACAAGTGA
>JAFGNI010000249.1 GCA_016927095.1 Anaerolineae bacterium
CGTGAGGAGCCTTTCCTCATCCAGGCCGGAGATCGCGTGCGATTCGTGCCGTCTTAGGCGCGCGCAGGCTTCTATGTTCACCGTCCTTGATCCGGGGGCGCTCACGACCGTGCAGGACGCCGGACGCATCGGCTGGGCGCGCTACGGGGTTCCCCCGTCGGGCCCAATGGATGCCGCAGCCTTTGCCGCCGCCAACGCCCTAGTCGGCAACGCGCCGGACGCGGCTGCGCTGGAGCTCACGCTGACCGGTCCGACGTTGCACGTGTGGCATGAGGCCCTCATCGCGGTCTGCGGTGCGCCCTTCGAATTGTGGGCCGGCAGGCTGTCCCTTCCGATGTGGCATGCCGTCTACCTTCGCGCAGGTACGCGCCTGCGGTTTGGGCAGCGTCTTGGGGGCGCCCGCGCGGTCCTTGCCGTCGCGGGAGGCATCATCGTGCCGCCCTATCTCGGCTCGCGGGCAACCCACCTTATGGGTGGCTTTGGCGGCTACGGCGGTCGGGCTCTGCGCGCGGGGGACCGGCTGAGCACGGGCCCGGCGGCCCGTCGTAACTACCTCGACGAAGCCGGGCGGGTTTGGCCTCTAGATCAGCGTCCGGCCTACACGCCGGCACCTGTCGTCCGCGTCGTCCTTGGCCCCCAAGACGACCACGTCGCGCCGGAGGCTATCGCCACCTTCCTGAGCGCTGCCTACACCGTCACGCCGGCATCGGACCGGATGGGGATCCGCACCCAAGGCCTGCCGTTGGCCCACCGCGGCGAGACAGGCATCGTCTCCGACGGTGTGGTAACAGGCAGTGTCCAGGTGCCGCCCGATGGCCGGCCGATCGTGATGATGGTGGACCACCAGACGACCGGAGGCTATCCCAAGATCGCGACCGTGATCCGGGCGGATCTCCCCCTGCTGGCGCAACTGCTACCGGGGGACACGATCCGTTTCACCTCGGTGACGCCCGCGGAAGCGCGGCGTGTTGACACCGTCGGTTTGTAAGGCTATCATGTGAGTATCTTCGCTCTTCCTCTAGTTTCTCCGCACTGCACCCACACCTGATAGAAGCGCAATCTTGCCGCCCACGGGAAGTCGACGTCGTACAGTGCTGTCCGTTGTGACAAACGCCACCTTCCTTGGGCAGAACCTCCTCGGCAACATGGGCTTGCGATGAACGCCGTGGCTCCACGTGCAGCTCAACGTCACAACTCAGGGAAGGAGAGAGACGTGAAAGAGCGACGCAAAACCTTCGTGGCGATTCTTGTGCTTGGACTGCTCCTGACCCCCGTCGCGGGGATCGGTCAGGCCCAGGAGGCCAGGCCGGCGATGCCGGACACCCAGGCGGAACGCACGCAGAGTGCCACTGACCTGCTGATCATCACGCCCCGAGCCTTCGAAACCGTCCTCGCGCCGCTCGTGGATCACAAGACTGCCACCGGCATCTCCACCGCGATGATCACGCTGGAAGACGTCTATAGAACCGGCAGCGGCGACGAGGCAGAACAGGTCAAGCAGGCTATCCGCGACTACTATGACAGCAGCAGTGTCAAGTATGTGATGCTCGTGGGCGACGTCGACAGGTTCCCTGTCAGGTGGGTTACCGCCGTTCGTGGCACGGAAACGGAGTACTTTTTCCCCAGCGATCTGTACTACGCCGATCTCTACAACGCCGATGAAACACCGGCAACCTGGGACTACGATGCAGACGATCTCTATGGCGAGCATCGCTGCGCACCGGACGCTAGCGATGCGAACCTCGATCGTCTCGATCTTCACCCTGAGGTGGCAGTGGGAAGGGTACCGGCTTCCACCGTAGAGGAAGTTGAGAGTTATGTCGCCAAGATCATCCGCTATGAGCACCTGACGTACGATGCGGATTGGTTCCGAAACGTACTGTTGATCGCCGGTGGAGGACGCACCAAGAGCCGCTGGTGTGATCCCGGGATCAATTTCGCCGAGGTACAGGGCCACTTGGGTTCGGCTTTCGGCGATACCTTCACGTACAGGACCTGGATGTACGAGAAATACTACCTGGACACGGGAGAGGAGACGGGGAGGCCATGTGTCTGTGAAGCCTTCGAACCGCTCTTCATGTGTTTAACCCGCACCCGACTGCCTGATACTGCATCAGTTGCCGTGTTCGAGAACGCCGGACGCTGGGGCCCAAACTTGCCCAATCTGGCGGCTCCCATTGCCGAGTTCGAGGACGTGGGCTTTCTGGGTTGGCACGACCATACCTCGTCGATCAGAGACTACACGCGCGATGTCGACAACACCGACCGCTTCTCCGTCGCCTTTGCCGATGGCTGCGGTGATGGCGCCTTTGCCGGTCCAGACATAGGGAGTGTCAGCAGGTTCGCTGAACCGTATCTGACAGCTGATGGGCACGCCCTCCAGGTCCTGTTCAGCGATGTCGTCTTGGATACCGACGGCGACGGCGTGAATGAGACCTACTACCACGCAACAGGCTGCGCCCTCGACGGCAGTCCTCCTGTTGCCCTAGACGGCGCGCACTGCTCTGGCGGGATCTACCCCGGCATGGTGATCGCGGACGACTTCGGACTCGACCCATCCGCCGCAGCACCGGTCCCCCGGACATCGCCGTACGTGCTGAATTCGCCCTCTCCCGCCCCATTGCAGCTCTGCGATTGGGAGTGGAATCCTGAGAGCAAGCTGTTCGCCAAACGTGAGGCTACCGGCAAAGAGACCGGATGGATCGGTATGGTCGGTGCAACCAAAGGCGTGCAATTCCCTCACAACGGAGAGCTGCTTGAGCTCTTCTTCGAGGGCTACGCCGTTCCCCACGGCAGTGTCGCAGGCCGACGACGCATGGGCGATGCTTGGCGCTCGATGATGGAGCGCTGGCTCGACATCGTGTTCGACGCAAGCGGCGATTTCGGCATGGATCACATCTATGATGTCTACCACATTGCGCCGTCCGAAATACCGTGTGCGGGGTACGCCGGCATGCAACACGCCATGATGTACGCGTTGTTCGGCGACCCATCCCTGCGCATCGGCGGCATAGATCTTCCGGCGGACATCCTGCCGCCGACGACGACCGATGACACAGACGGCGCCTGGCACAGCGAACCCGTCGAGGTCACCCTGACAGCGGCGGATGCCGGTTCACCACCCTCCGGGGTCCGGACGACGACGTACAGCGTCTTGGGAGGAGGGGGCGAGCGCGTCGGCACCCACTTCACGATCTCGGCGCCCTCTGACCACAGCAACGACGGGATTCATGAGATCAAGTACTTCTCGGTGGATTTCCTCGAGAACGCCGAAACGATGAACCTCGCAGAGGTCAAGATCGACACCGTCGCGCCCGATACCAAGGCGTATCTCGATGGGGCACCGGTACACGCGTCCGCCGGATCCGACACGGCGCTTCCCGTGATCGGGTTTCCTATGGAGATCACGGAGGCAGGGCAGCAGGGCATGCTCTTCTACCCTAGCGAATCCATCCCGACCGACCGAGGATGCTACAATGTGTCGGTCGACGTGACATTGGCAGCAGTCGACGACGTTTCCGACGTGGCTTCGACCTGGTTCTGGGTGGACCGGTCGACCCGGTTGCCGGAGCTCTATCACGGCAGTTTCTCCATCCATGCGGGGGACTATGTGACGCCTGTGGTTCTCGAGTTTTGGTCTGAGGACAATGCCGGCAACGTCGAGCGTGCTCACGTGACCAGAGTCTGCGTGACCGACTATAGGGCGGGCCTGATCAAAGACAGCGTACGCGTCCTAGCGGCCCTCGAGGAGATCATCGCCATGCAGATGAGGCAAGACTTGGCCTCGACCTTGCCCCCCATCAAGGCGGTAGGGTTCGACTATCAGTTCAAGGGGGAACCCGGTTCACCGTGGACAGCCATCGGGCTCGATGAAAACGGTAAGGACGGCTGGCGTGTGGATTGGAAGACCACCGAGGTTGAGAACGGGGACTATGGCTTGCGGATGACAGCTTGGGGATTCCCTCAGACGCAGGCAGGTGAACCACAGGCCGAAGATCCCCTGGTCTATCAGGAAGAGGTCGGCGTCACCGTGTCCAA
>JAFGNI010000250.1 GCA_016927095.1 Anaerolineae bacterium
GACGAACGCTTGACGGCCGCCCTGCTGGACCGGCTCGCGCACAAGGCCCATATCCTCGAGTTCGTCGGCGAGTCCTACCGCTTCCGGCAACGCATGGAACAAGAGACCCAACCGGATCGCGGCTCGTGATGGGCTGTGGACAGTGCCGCCCTGTGGACGGCTTGCACCCGCCCACAGGGCTTGGACAGCGCTCCGCGCTGACCACACTGTCCACAGCCCCGGCGACGAGGTGGTCCTCTTTTCGGTGATCAAGTGGACCTGTTTTCGCTGATCACCTCGCGAATGGATTGGCCAAAGTGGTCCTGTTTTCGGTGATCAAGTGGACCTGTTTCCAATTGACAAAAACAAGCGCCGCTTCTGCCGGGCGGGAGCGAGGTTCCCGATGTGCCCATTGTACCACGACAGAGAGGGTTTGTGAAGGCGGAATCAGGCGCTACTCATCATCCCCCACTACCTGCCCCGCGATCTGGGCTGCCATATCGAGCATTGCGTCTGCCAGGTACCGTACCTCGTTGACCTGGATGCGGACAGCGCCAGACTCACCCTCACGCCGCAACAAGGTGTGCGGGCTGTCGCCTTCAAGATGCGCTCGCAGCACCAGTTCGTCGCGGATGTAGATGGTGTGCTGCATAGGTGGTCCTCCAGGCGCGAATCCCCATAGGGCCGCTGGCTCATCCGGCAATCCCACCTCCATTGTACCACAGACAGGCGGTACAGATTCTTCCAGCCTTGAGAGAGTTGCACCAGTCTGTGCAAAAGGGCATTGCCTACCGCCCCCGATCGTGATACAATGTACCCATAGTCTAGCTGCCCCTTCTACGACGAGGAGGAAGCGCCATAGCAACGCGACTGGAGCCGATCACTGAGCTGGGAGAGACCTGGCAGGTGGTCGGCTTTGTGTTGCCACCACGAGTTGATGCGACATCGCCAAGTACGGGACGCAGATGATTGGGGATCTGCGCTTGCCTTGTACGTGTTGGCACACTGCTAGATCGCTTCGCCGACTTGGCCGTCGAGTGCGACTACTGGGGGTTCGTGCCGAGAACCTACCGCGGCCCGAGCACCTCATGCGGCACGACAACCCGGGGTGGCTGTGGCGGACCAGTAAGCGATTTCGGAGTGAGAGGACCGGAGAACCAGCAGGTCCAGGCGACACGTCACAGCGCGCCTGACCTGCGTCGTTCAGCAGAGCTGGAGCGACGGAACAACGACAATGGATGCTCCCATAGAACGAGGGTATCGTGAAAGGGATGATGAAAGCTGTACGAATCCACGACTACGGCACCCCGGAGGTGCTCTCTTACGAGGACGCCCCGATCCCGGAGCCGGGACCGCGTGAGGTCCGGGTCCGCGTCTACGCGGCTGGGGTGAACCCCGCCGACCGGCAAATACGCGCAGGCCTGCGGTTCCGGCTGGAGAAACCCTTCGCGTTCATCCCCGGCTGCGAAGTCTCCGGCATCGTTGAGAAGCGTGGGGCCGAAGTCACGGCTCTCACGGTGGGCGATGAGGTCTACGGCATGCTCGGTATGCTGGGTGGTGGGTACGCGGAATATGTCGTCGCAGCTGCGGACCACCTCGGCCGGAAGCCCGCGTCTCTCGACCACGTGCACGCGTCCGCCCTGCCGGTCGCCGCCCTGACCGCCTGGGATACCCTGTTCGAGGTCGGGGGTCTGGTCGCCGGGCAAAAGGTGCTCATCCACGCAGCCGCCGGCGGTGTCGGGCACATCGCCGTTCAGTTGGCAAAGTGGCGGGGCGCGCAGGTGATCGGCACGGCGTCAGCAGGCAACGAATCGTTTCTTCGTGAACTCGGTGTCGACGAGTTCGTCAACTACCGGACTACCGCGTTCGAATCCGTCGTGCGGGACGTGGATGTGGTTGTCGACGCGATCCCGAGGGAGGCCGACGACACGACCGATGTGCTCGCCCGGGAGACGATAGCTCGCTCCTGGGCGGTCATGAGGGACGGCGGGATTCAGGTCTCGATCTGCGCCAACCCGGTTCCTGGTCCGGACTCTGCTGGGCGGGGGCTGCGCGGCGCGCACGCGGGTGCCCAGCCCGGCAACGACGTGCTGAATCGGATTGCAGGGCTGGTAGAGGAAGGAAAGCTGAGACCCGATGTGGGCACGATCCTGCCCCTGCGGGAAGCCCGGCGGGCCCACGAGCTTATCCAGACAGGCCATACGCGGGGCAAGATCGTATTGCGGGTCAAAGACCCATGATCAACCTGGCAGAATGTCATTCGCTACGATGGACGGTCTGCCGGACACAGCCTGCAGTGGACAGCGCTGCGCGGCCCGGTGCGCTATCGCCGTGTGCTCTGTGCAGCTCACGGCGTGTTGGGCTCCAGTCCGTGCCAGAGCCAGACCGACATGGGTCCACTCGCATCGAGGACAGTCCATATGGGGAAAGCGCTGCCCCTGCCTTCTCACCTTCAGCTCGCGTGCCAGGGAGGGGGAGGAATGGGCCCGCATCGTGGAGACCGATATCGGTCCACTCGCGTCGAGGGCAGTTCCATATGGGGAAAGCGCCGCTCCTGCCTTCTCCCCTTCAGCTCACGTGCCTGGGAGAGGGGAGGATTGGCCGCTCAGCAATGCATGCATCTTGACGGGACCTCTGGTCTCCAGGCCTTCCTTCTCCGACACCTGTAGCCTCTATAGCGGTGGGCACGCCAATGCCAGACAGCTCGCGTAGGCGAGTGTCTTCTCACATCCGGGATGTCAGCGCCGAGCTGATCGAGCACCCAGGATTCCAGGATATCGTAACGGTTAAGGTAAGGAAGAAAACGCGGCGAAGCAGACCGTGCAATGCCGTTTGCGTACGGATTTACAGATGCCCTATTGCGTCCTCTGCAGATCGCCGCAAAGGCTTCTACACCCTAAGAATCCGCCCAATGCACGAGATAGCACCCGTTGTAGGTGTACTCGTGTGTCCACAGCTTGGCCTTTGGATCACTTTTATGTTTTCCTGTGACACGAAAGGTGAGTGTTGTCCCTTCGCTCTCCGCCTCTATGGTCTCGCATTCCACATCCTCTGCGTCGCCACGCTCGTACCTGTGGAAAAGCTCACCCCCAAAGCCTGTGGTAGTGATAAACGTCCGTACATCGAGCAGTTCAACCGCATCCGCTTTGCGCATCCTGACCCCTTCTGCCGTTACTCCCTGAACGGCTTGCATATCGGCCCTCCACGCCCCGCCTCTATTGTATCACAGAACCGCCTCTCTGCGACCCTGAGTTGTCGCTAGAACAAGCTCACGTACCGCCCCCGATCATGATACAATGTGCGCATAGTTAGCTGCCCCTTCTACGATGAGGAGGAAGCGTGTGTGAGGCCGATCACTGCGCTGGTAGAGACCTGGCGGGTGGTCGGCTTTGCTCCTGCACCATCGATGGCATCTGGTTAGGCACTGTGGTCAACGGCAGGCGCACTCTCTTGGCTTGTCTCACCACCCGGCCACAGGCAGCACTGATGCGGCTTCGGCACCGTGGCGGGTGGGCAACTTGCGCGGCTCAGGTGTAGTATGACGTTCTTTGACCCTGGCAGGCTTGCTGATGGCGATCTGGAACTAACGCTCGCGGAGACGCTGTCTGCCAATCCCAAGAAGGGCTTCTTGCCCGCATATAGGTTTGACATGCGCAGGGCTGGGGACAATGCCAAGGTTGGCGAAATCGGGCTCAAGATCGGCACACCCCCCAATCACCTCGGGCACATCTGGTACCGTGTGTTCCCCGACTACCGGGGCAATCGCTACGCTGCGCGAGCCTGCCGCCTTCTCATCCCTCTCGCGCGCCGACATGGTATCGATCCGTTGTGGATCACGTGCCGAGAAGAGAACGTCGCATCACGACGTACGTGCGAGCTAGCAGGTGCGGAGTTCGTGGCAATGGTTGAGACGCCAGAGGGCTACAAGGACTGGCTGGGTCCTGTTCATCGCAAGTGCAAGTACCGTTTGGACACATCGGGAAAGTAGGGCACGACAAGTGACTACCTGAGAGTGCTGCGCAGGCGGGTGTACCGGGGTGTCAGTCTCCTCATCCTTGCCTAGTCTTCTGGCCATCTCACACATCGCAGCTGCCAGGTAGCGCACCTCGTTGAGGTGGATGCGGACCATGCTAGGCTCCCCCTCACGACGCACGAGGATGTGCGGGCTCTCGACTTCGGGATGCGCTTCCAACACCAGTTCGTCACGGATGTAGATGGTGTGTTGCAGTGGTGGGTCTCCTGGCGGCGGACTCGTGTGGGGCGCTGGCTCATCCGGCAATCCCACCTCCATTGTACAACAGACAAGCGGCGCGAATTCTTCCAGTTTTGAGAGAACCGCATCATCTCGTGCAAAAGGGCACTGTTCACCAGCCCGGACTATGGTACAATGTACCCATAGTCTAGCCAAGCCTTCTACGACGAGGAGGAAGCGCTTTAGCAATGCGACTGAAGCCGATCACACACCGGACGTTGCCCACGTGTGGTGGGCTGTTCGTTTTGCACTTGACTCGTCGGATGCAACAGTGCGATCACTGCCTCGCAAGGATATAGTGCGTGAGGTCAAGTGCTTCGTTGACAGCGTCCAGGCTATCTCGGCAAAAGGGAGGTAGAATGGCTTCTGCTGACCGTCGACAGCTTGTACTGAAACATCTCATCTTGGAGGGAACAGTGAACAGAAGAGTCCGGATCACTGCAATGACAAGCGCTATCGCCGTCGCTATTACGACCATGCTGTTGGTAGGCTGTGCACCCCCCGCAGACACTGCCGAGCCAACTGCGACATCCGAGCATTCCCCCACGCAACCGTCTACCCCTTTGCCTCCCACCCCGACTCCAGTACCACCGTCGCCCACGCCGGTACCGCTAACCCCGACGCCTGAACCTACTGCCACCCTGACGCCTGAACCTACTGCCACCCCGACGCCGCAGCTCTGGACCAAGATGAAGAACATGCCGACGCCTCGCTGGGGTCTGGCTGCCAGCGTGGTGGATGGCAAGATCTATGCCATCGGCGGCGTTGGGGGTCTCACGAAAGTGGAAGTTTACGATCCGGAGACGAATAGCTGGACAGCTAGAGCCGACATGCCGACGGGAAGGGTGCTGCTGAGCACCAGCGTGGTAGAGGGCAAGATCTATGCCATTGGCGGCAATACCAGTTCCTGGGGAAAGGACCTGGCGGCGGTAGAGGCGTATGATCCGGAGACTGACACCTGGACGAGAAAGGCCGATATGCCCACCGCGCGAAGCACGCTCAGTACCAATGTGGTGGGCGGCAAGATCTATGCGATCGGAGGTTCTGAGACCCTGGACTTCGACAACCTGATCACCTTGGCGACGGTAGAGGTATACGACCCGGTGACGGATAGCTGGACGGCGAGAGCTGACATGCCCCGGGGGAGAGACATCCATGCCGCTGTCGTGGTGGACGAAAAGATCTATGTCATGGGGGGTACCGGTGGAATCAATCGGCTGGAGCTGTACGACCCGGCAACGGACAGTTGGACGAGATTGGCCGACCTGCCCGGGGCTTTTGGTTTTGGCGCTGTCGCGCTGATAGATGATTCGATCTACCTCTTTGGGGGCGGTGAGTTTATGTTCCCGGTGGCTATCGTCTATGAGTACGAGGTGTCTACGGACAGCTGGACAAGGAACCCGGATATGCCGTTCGTGGCTATGGGTACGGCCGCTGGAGTGGTGAATGGAAAGGCGTATGTCATCGGCGGAACTTCAAAGAAGTTCCCTCAGCAGGGGCCAGACTTGAGGAGTGTCTGGGAATATGCTCCAGAACGCTAGGTTCTGTTTGTTCCTGATACGTTAGGGCCGCCCGCAAGGGCGGCCTTGTGGTGAGAGGCAGGAATGAGCGAGAAGTTTTGGCACGTGAATGTTTGGGCACCGGTATCAAGCAGGGCATAGGCGCAAGCGGACAGCGAGCACGGCTGAGATTCGGTCCAGGAGTGTCGCATGACGATTTCGGCTTGGCTCCTTCCGCTTCCCACGAGCGACAACTACGCCGCGGCTGCCTCTGATTCCCACTTCTGCTCGCCCCGTCGCGGTCGTCTCTCCCACTCCGCCTCAACCAGCGCCTCCACCCCGGCGCTAATCGACTGGTGCGCTCGAAGCGGCATACGGTGATGCGCATGCCTTCCGCGGCGACTGCCGCCGTTACTACCTAAGTTTCGCCCAAAATGACGGCGATTTGCTCTAGAGTAAGTAGGGAGGCAAGTCCGGCACTCAGTTCTTTGGCC
>JAFGNI010000251.1 GCA_016927095.1 Anaerolineae bacterium
CACTGTGCTCACCGGCGCCTCTGTCGGTTCGAGGACGATGGCGAGCAGACCGGGACACGGTGAGGTCTCATCCACACCTTCCCAGACCACCGAGCTGGCACCTGAAGCATCCATCAGCGTCACGCGCGAGATCGCGCCGCGCCCATAGGTCTGGTAGATACGGACCTCCACCGCCCGCACGGGCTGCGGGAAGGCCAGCTGGAGCCACTCCACGCCGTTGCCGCGCGCAGAGGCCCATGCCCTGGCGTCGTCCGCGCAAGCCAGCACGTCCGGTGCCCCAGTCGCGCGGTTGGGACTCCAATCCGGCAGCGCGTAGTGAGAGCTCGCAGCAGCAGCGCTGGCCCACTGAGCAAGCCGCGCCGGAGTCGCGGTTGGTCGCGGTTGGCTCTCGAGGGAGAGCGGTAGCTGATCGCACGCCGCCGACGCCACAGCCACGAAGATCCCCACCAAAGCACGGAAAACGCCCCGCCATGCGCGCATCTTGTTCTGTCTCACGCTCTCAGTATACCAGGTTCGTCTGCGCGCAGCAGCCCACACAGACCCAGTCGAGCCCACTTTTGCTCAGAACAATTTGCAGTGGTTACTATGCCCACTCCTTGACATATGGCTTGCTGAATGCTAGAATGATTCTGAAACAAAAAAAGTATCAGTCCACTGGTACGCTTCCATCGCACGCCCGTGACTAGATGGACACAACAGCCTAAGCTAGAGTGGGAGGGGTGCTATGTTCAAAGAACGGATCCGCGAGAATTACGAGGAGTTGACGCCCGGATTTCGCAAGCTAGCCAATTTCATCATGGACAACACCCTCGACGTCGCCTTCCTCACAGCAACGGAGCTCTCTCGACGCGTTGGCGTAGACCCGGCGACCGTCGTGCGCTTCGCCCAGGAGCTCGGGTACTCTGGCTTCAGAGAGCTATCGAGAGAGATCAAACGCTATGTGCGGGACCGCGTAACAGCCTCCTACCGGAAGGTCGGCGATGCAGAGACGACTGAGGATGTCCTTCGCGGGCTGATTGACAATGCAGGACAGAACATAGAGCACTTTGTGACAACCGATCTTGCCAGTGTCGTGGAGGCCGTCGAGCTCCTCAAGACGGCCAACCACGTCTGGTGCACCGGTGAATTCACCGGGTTTGATATTGCCCATTTCCTAGCACGGAAGTTCACAATTCACGGTCTTCCAGCCACAGCTTTTGAGCCCAGCATGGCGGGCACAAGCACAGCGCTCTCGCAGATGCAGAAGGGTGACGTACTTCTCACCTTTGCGGGAAATGATCCCAGCGTCGATGCGGGATACGCAGTGCGCCTGGCCAATGATATAGGGCTCGCGACCATCACCGTAACCGGCTCCGGGGTCGTGCTGGCGGCGCGCCACGCGGACGTCTCAATCATCGTTCCCTACAAGAGCCCCGCAGGCGTCCCCTCCTTTGGCCCAATGATGCAGGTGGTTAGCCTGATCTGGGAAGCTGTGATGACCCCGAAGCAGGAGGTCGTCCGCGAGAAGGTAGCCGAGCTTCAGGATACGATGATACGTCTGCTGGGACTTCGGGCAGAGACTCCGGAGTACGAGGTAGCTGCGCCGCAGAATATCTGGCGCGATAACCTCGATCGCTAGTTAACGCACCTTTCCTTAGGCCAAGACGAGATCTGCCATCCGCCGCGGGCTGGTATGCTTTCGGCGGATGTCAGTGTCTGGGTCGAGAGAGGCAGTCGGCATCCGGAAGGATGCCAGATCAAGGGAGAAGCGGCTGGCCCGACCGGGCCGGCCGACCACCGACACCTGCGTTTAATCCGACATCACACTATCACCGAAACAGAGGAGGTAAGGGGTGTTCAAGGAAAGGATTCGTGAGTATTACGATGCGCTGACGCCTGGGTTCCGCAAGCTTGCAGACTTCATCATGCAGAACACGCTTGACGCGGCGTTTCTAACTGCAAGTGAGCTGGCCCGGCGTGTTAGCGTTGATCCGGCTACAGTCGTACGCTTCTCTCAAGAGATCGGCTATTCGGGTTACCGCGAGCTCTCGAGAGAGATCAAACGCTATGTCCGGGATCAGGTCACCTCCACCTATCGTGAGGCTAAGGAAGCCAAGACGGAAGAGGATGTTCTTAAGGTGATCCTGGATAACACCGAGCAGCAGCTACAGCACTTCCGCACGACAGAGACCGCAACCCTTGCGAAGGCCACCGAGATACTGAAGTCGAGCACCCGGCTCTGGATTACCGGCGAGTTCACATCCCACGACTTGGCGGCCTATCTGTCCAAGAGCCTTTGCCCCGCCATCGGGATCGAGTCCACGTATTTCCATCCCAGCATCTCCGAGACCGCCGCTGCTGTCGCCCAGATGGAGGAGGGCGAGGTATTGCTGGCACTGGCCTTGGGCATTCCCGGTCTGGATACAGGCTATGCGGTGCGGCTGGCACGTGAGAAGGGCCTCAAGACCGTCTGCATTACCAACTCCGGCACGATCTTACCCGCGCGCGAAGCCGACGTAACCGTCATAGTCCCCACGAAGAGCCCCCTCACGAGTGCCAGTTTCAACATCTCTCTCCTGCTGATCGGCACCCTCTGGGAAGCCATTGTCGCGAGTCACGTGGAGGAGTCCGCGGAGGCATTCACCGCGGTCCACAGCCATATGGCTGAGATCCTGGACCTGCGGGGGCAGACGGAGGAATACGAGATACCGACGAACGAGGCGTAGAGCTGCCTGGGCGACCCGGTCTGGCCGGCACCCAATCGCGCCGGTCCTGATCGCCCCATAGCTTCACTGCCGCGTGAGTGATGACACGTTGCCCCCTGGTAGCACTGCCACGGTCCCAGGCAGTTTAGCCAGGGGGCAAGTTATTGGACACTACCTTGGGAGACGCGGCTCACCTGGGGAACAGGTTCTGCAGAAGTGTGGTGAGCGCAGAAGAAAGGGCGAATAGCATACCGACGATCACTGCCATCGCGACCAGAGAGACCAATATGTTGAGCCAATCTTCGTCGCGCTTCGTGAGACGCTTCCCCGCCTGAGCCAGCGCGTCCGAGCCCCCGATCAGGCCGCCAACAACGGCCCCCCACAAGAGGTACTGCACCAACTCGCCACCCAGCCATCCCAGCTGGCGGCTCAGCAGGAAGATGACCATGGCTATGGCTGCACCAATCAGGGAGCCGATGAACTGGCGCCGCAGACTCCCGGGTGGACGTGCAAGCTCATCCCGTCGTCCCGGCTGTTCAGTCTTCTCACCTTCGTCGCGGTTCTCCATATGCTCTGGTCTCCTTAACTCATAGCCGATCACAGCCGAGTAACGGTCCCGTGCGGTGGTGACGCTCGGCGTCCGAATTGTACTCTCGGCCCCCGCAGGCACAAACGGGTCCAGAGCCAGCCAAAGTGTGCTATACTCCCCTCGACTATGTCCAGGGAAGATAGTGTTTTGCGAACCCCACTGAGAGCTCAACCCCGCCTCACGCACCACAGCGAGCGCGGTCTCGTCCTGATCATCGTCGCATTCCTGGCTATGGCGGCAGCGCACATCGTGATCATCCCGCCCTATGAGAATCTCGACGAACTGGAACACGCGGAAGTCGTGCGTCATATTGCCGTCACAGGTCGCCTGCCCGTCCACGACGACGCTGACGCTAAGGGCTTCCATGTCCGTCAGGAAGCCTCACAGCCGCCGCTCTACCACATTCTGGCAGCCGCTGTATCTCGGCTCTGGAGCCTGCCCACGAACCCACACGCCCCCACCCCCGTGCCGGGCAATGTCGTCGCCTGCGGCCTAACAGGCACCGGCTACAACAAGACCACTTTTATCCACGATCCCTATCGCGTTGAGGGCGATCAGCCGCCTGCACACATCACGATCCGTGTCCTTCGAGCCCTATCGACAACCCTGCAGCTGGCCACCTTGGCCGGTGTCTGGACCCTGTCACGACGTGTTTTCCCCACAGACCCCGTGGCGATGATGGCCACCGGTATCGTGGCATTCAACCCACAGCTTCTGCTCCTTGCCGCAGGTGTGAACAATGACAATGCGGTCATACCGCTGGTTACCTGGGGACTGGTCCTGGCATTCGACCTCTGGGACCGGGAGCTCAGCTGGCCCCGCAGCCTGCTCTTCGGCGCCATCGGCGGATTGGCTGCCCTGAGCAAGCTCAGCGGCGCAGCCGTCCTCGGCGTCGGTGGGCTCGCCCTGCTGGCACGTCTCCTCCAAAAGAGGTCGTCCATCAGCGCCATTGTGACCCACGGCGTCGCCATGACGATCGTGGCGGCAGTCCTTGTAGCGCCTTGGATGCTCCGCAACGCCACGCTCTACGGCGATCCCACAGCGCTCACACCTATGCTGGCCAAGGTCGGGACACGCGACGCCCCTATCGCGTTGGGAGAAGCTCGCTTGATGACGCTCTCTTTCTGGGGCCAACTGCCCTGTGCCTTCTATGCAAGAGCGCTCTATTGGCCCTACTTGCTGTTGATGGCGGGCGGTCTGGTTGGCGTTCTAGGCTCCTGGCGACAGCTCACCACCAGGCAGCGGGCGATGATCGCAATGTGTAGCCTCTGGTTCCTCGTGATCGTCTTGGCGTGGATCCGGTGGGACACGATGACAGCTGCTACTGGTGGTCGCCTCCTATTCCCCGCCATCGCCGCACTTGCTGTCATTCTCGCCACAGGTTGGTACGCCTGGGGAAAGCGCCTGGCCCGCCTCTGGGCAGCCGCACTGCCGGTCTGGTCCATCGTCGTGCTCATCGCCGGGCCGCTTGCGATCTTCGCACCTCCTAACCTGGCTCCCCCGGGGCACCGCCCTGCCGTCCAGGATGAGGCCACCTTTGGCAACGAGATCAGCTTGCAGAGCTACGCAGCCCGTGTGACGACCACACCCGGGCGCTGCCTCTTCACCTCCAGCGCCTATTGCGGCCCCGTGCTTGAACTGTCCCTTGGCTGGCAGGCACGATCAGCCATCGACGAGGACCTCACGCTGGTGATACAGCTCGTCTCTGCGGCACCGGGCGCCACCGATCTACGCCTCAACTACAACCATTGGCCCGGCCGAGGCAACCTGCCCACGTCAAAGTGGCCCGTCGGCCCCATCATAGAGGATCACTACTGGCTTCCCGTCCCACCCTCGGAGGTGGAGACCCAAGCCTGGCGAGTCACGCTCGCCTACGTAGATCCGGCCAGCGACACGCGCCTGCCTGTCGCCGCGGACGACGAGGAGATTGGCGACAGCCTGACCCTCGCCCACCTTCGCGTGCCGGGCCGCCCACCGGAGACCAACAGCATTGCAGCGCTGCCTGCAGCCGTCGCCTACAGCACCGGGGAGGTCAGCGATGCCTTGCGGTTGGTAGGTGCCCAGGTCCACCCAGGCGACGAGGGAACGTGGACGGTCGATCTGCTCTGGGAGTGCGCAAGAGAGGTGAGCGTAGACGCGGTCACCTTCGTCCACGCCTATGACGCAGCCGGACATCTGCTCACGACGGGAGACGCCTCCCCGAAACAGGGGGCGTTTCCGACCTCACTCTGGGAACCAGGCGACCGGATCTTGAGCCGACACACGTTGGCACTCGACGCCGCGCCGACCCCGGCTTCCGTTGCGGTCGGGCTGTATCTAGCCGACACCGGACTGCGCCTCCCGGCGACGCTCGAAGGTGACCCAGTGCCCAATGACGCTTACGTTGCCTGGCGTGGAGATCCGTGATGCCGCAACGCCCCAAGGCTTCGGTCGCTTCCCTCGCGCCGCTCCTTGCTCTATGCCTCGCCTTCACGATCTTGGTCGGTATGCACACCGGGGTGACCCCTCTGTTCGAAGCTCCCGACGAGGTCTGGCACTACGCCTACGTCCGCTGGCTGGCCCAGGGCAACGGGCTCCCACCGTTGGACGAGGATCTCAGCGGCGCCTATCAGGAAGCCGCCCAGCCGCCGCTCTACTACCTTGTCGCAGCGCTACTGAACGCCCGCTTCGACGATAGTGATCTATCAACGCTCATGTGGCACAATCCCGGCTTCGGCTATCAGGCGCCGGGTACGGTGGCCGACAACAAGAACATGCTGGTTCATACCGCGGAAGAGGCCTTCCCTTGGCGCGGAGCGGCGCTGGCGGTCCACGCTACGCGGGCGACCTCCTGGCTTTTCGGGCTCGTGACGGTCATAGCCGCCTGGTCATTGGGGCAGGAGGTCTTCCGGAACAGGGCCTTGGCGACCACCGTCGCCGCCCTGGTCGCACTGCAGCCGCAGTTCGTCTTCATCTCCAGCATCGTCAGCAACGACAGCGCCGCGGCGGCGCTGTCGACTCTCGGGCTCTGGTTCGCCGCTAGGATGCTTGTGCGTGGCCCGACCTGGAGGACAACGATCTTGGCCGGCCTGACGGCCGGGCTCGGAGCCCTGGCAAAAACCAGTGTGCTCCCCCTCGCCCCTGCATTGGCCATCAGCCTGCTCGTGGGCAGCGTCCATGGGCATTCTGGACGGCACCAACCGATCAAGCTGCGGCGCGTGGCGGGCCAGTTGCTCCTCCTTAGCGCCATCGCCCTCGCCGTCAGCGGCTGGTGGTATGGACGCAATATCGCGCTCTACGGAGACCCCCTAGGGCTCAGCACCCATACGCAGACCCTCTGGGGCCGGGAAGAGCTTGCCAGCCTGCCCGAACTCCTCCCCGAGCTGCCGCTTCTGTGGCGCTCCTTCTGGGGCGCCTACGGCTGGGGACATGTCTTCTGGCCCGACGGCGTCTACGTGGCCCTGACCGTGGTAACATTGCCGCTCCTTGGCCTGGCATCGATCGCCGTGGGCCTCACGTGGATCAGAGCCCTCCGCACCGCCTCTGGGATTGGGGCACGGATCAGGGACGATCGGGCAACCCCCTCGTGGCTGCTACCGGCGTCGTTGGCCTTGGTCTGGAGTCTCGGCATCGTCGCAGCTCTGCTGCGTTGGATGCAGCAAGTCGAAGCGCCGCACGGGCGGCTTCTCTTTCCAGCCATCGGCGCCTGGGCCCTCCTGCTGACCTTGGGTATCCGGACGATTGGCCGCTACAACCAAGGCACGGGGTACTGGTATCGAGCCGCCACGCTTGTCACATTCACCATCGTCGTCGGGCTGGCCCCGGTGGCTAGGATACTGGCGACCTTTGCACCACCGCGCTTGCAGGATCGCGAGTCCGTCGCTGCTGCGTGTGATCAGCCGGCCAATCTCGTCTATGGCAACCACATTGAACTGCTCTGTCTCGAACCTGAGCCGGCCCGGGTTGCGCCAGGCGAGCCCACTGACATCAGGGCGTGCTGGACGGCAACAGAGGTGGTCGCCTACGACTACACGGTCTATGTCCACCTACTCGGACCCAATATGCAGCGCTATGCAGAACGGCACACCTACCCCGGCCTAGGGCGCTACCCCACCACCTTGTGGGAGCCGGGTCGAGCCTTCTGCGAGACCTACCATCTGGCTGTTGAGCCGTGGGCCGGTGGGCCTGTACGAGCCCAGGTGGAGGTAGGTCTCTATGACGCGGAGAGCGGGGCACGTCTACCGGTCGCCAACGATACCGGGCAGGAGGTGGTCCTCCCCATTGCGGGGCACGTCGACATCGCCGAGAAGCCCGACGGCGCTGCGGCGAACGCCGGGGACGCCCTTGCCACCTTTGGCGCCGCCACCACGCCGGCAATCCAGCTATTGGCCAGCTCTGTACCGACGAGTGCAGCGCGAGGGGAGGAGATCGAGGTCGTTCTGAACTGGGTCGCGCTCGCGCCGCCAGATCAGGACTACGTGGCCTTCGTCCACGTCTGGACGCCAGGGCAGGCGAAGCCTATGGCCCAGAGTGACGCACAGCCCAGGGGCGGCTGGTATCCCACCTCAGCTTGGCAAAGCGGAGACAGCGTTCAGGACAGGCACACGCTGGCGATTCCCGAGACGGCTGCGCCGGGTCGCTACCCGGTGTGGGCAGGCCTATACCGTCCCGGTGATGGGACACGACTTGCCGCCTATAGCGCCACGGCGCGGTATCCCAACGATTTGGTCCCGCTCGGTACCCTCGACGTCCATTAGCCCCCCCTAGTCCCTCGTGGTAGAATGAGATCCGGGCCGTAACGTCCTGTGCCACAGATCACGTTGGCACCAACCCTGAGGCAGACCTTCCCAGATAGGCGCGACCGTTCGGAATAGGGCGACGGAGTTGACCGGCAATGATGGCTGAATCGAAGATCCGCGTGCTGATCGTAGATGACTATGCCGTGGTCCGCAGTGGCTTGTCCGCCTTCATGATGGCTTTTGATGACCTCGTATCGGTCGGAGAAGCCGCAAGCGGCGCGGAGGCGCTCGAGATGTGTGCGAAACACCACCCGGACGTCATCCTGATGGATCTGATGATGCCAGGCATGGATGGTGCAGCTGCCACGCGAGCAATCCGTGAACGATGGCCTGAGATGCAGGTGATTGCTCTGACCGGCTTCAAGGAGGAGGATCTGGTGCAGAGCGCGCTACAAGCAGGGGCCATCGGCTATCTGCTCAAAAGCATCTCAGCCGATGAGTTGGCGGACGCCATTCGGTCTGCCTATGACGGACGCCTGACTCTGGCCCCAGAAGCTGCCGAAGTCCTGATCCGGGCAGCCGTGCTCAAGAAGACCATCGGCAGCGACCTCACCGGCCGAGAGCAGGAGATCCTGGGTCTGATGACACAGGGCATGAGCAACCCAGAGATCGCGGAACAGCTGTTCATCAGCCGCTCAACCGTCAAGTTCCACGTCAGCAACATCCTCGCTAAGCTCGACGCCGACAGCCGTACTGAGGCTGTCGCTATCGCTCTCCAGAACGACCTCGTCTAGCGCGCATCCCCTTCGCGGGCTGCCGGTCCGCAAGATAGCCTGAGTCCAGGAGGGCCGAGCTACGGCGCGGAAACGCCCCTCGCGTAGGCACCACGCGCAGGCACCACGCCCAGCAGTGTCGATCCGTCACCCAAGTAGGGGGGCCACAGGCACAGTGATGTGCCTAGGATGAGGCCTCGACCACCCCCAGCTCCCGACCGACAGTGCGCAATGCGTCCCATCCGGGGCCCGCACTCACAACGGCGACCAACGCCATGCAGACTGCCGAGGTCAGGCACCAGGCGCAGGTGGCACCAATCACGAACGGCTCTAGGAAGGTCAGCCAAATGGAGAACAGCAAGCCGAAGACCGACATGCCGAACGCTAAAGCTTTGGCGAAGGAAGCGGCTTTGCCCTGAAAGCTAACCGATGCAACGTAGGCCACAAAGATCGCGAGATAGCCCAACACACCAAGCACGGCCACGGGGAGGAATCCGAATAGCAGTGCGAATTCGCTCTGCTGAACCGCATTGCAGTCACCGACCGGCCCACACACCGCTTCGTTCCCTGTGGTCTCCACATAGGCGAGATAGATCGCCGCGACGAGACCGACGGCCAGCGGAACAAGCATGCCCCAGGCGCCCATCTTCTTGGACAGGACCGCCTGCCAACTGCGGGGCTGCACGATCGCGGCAAGCGCTACCAGGAGACCAAGCAGGACGATCGTGGACAGGATGTTACCTGCCAGGTCCCGCGTATACGTCTGGCGAAGCCGAGCCCAGAAGCCGAGCGCCTCGGGATCAGTTGATGGCTCGAGGCTGCCGACGACGTTCTCAACACCGGGTAGGTCGGGCCAGGGCACGCCGCCCTCAGCCAAGTAGGCCTCGATCAGTCCGGGAAGATGTTCGGGGATCTGGAGAGACCCGATAAGCACATGATCACCGACAATTAGCGTCGGATATCCGACGACCGGTGGGTTGTAACGCGTCACTGCCGCTTGCCAGAGCGGTGCACCTTGAGCTGTCGTTCCGTCGATCTCGGCGATCACCAGCTGTTCCCCATACTGGTCCCGAAGCGGGGGGAGGACGTTGGTCATGACCTCATGACAGTGGGGACATGTTGGCGAATAGAAAAGAATGCCTCGGACGACCGCGATGTCAGCAGCACGCACTTCGGCGCCCGACAGAAGTGCTGAAGTCAGAAGCGACAGCACGATGAGAGAGACGGTCCAGTGTGAAGATCTGCGCATTCCGCCTTGCCTCCGTATTGCCCAATATCGGCTACTGCGCCCGGCAAACGCCGAGTCAAGCACGAAATATAGCACATCCGAATCCCGAGGCAACTCCAGAGCAGCTGGAG
>JAFGNI010000252.1 GCA_016927095.1 Anaerolineae bacterium
ACCGGAGTTACGATGCGTTGCCGGACGCCGGTCCGCCCGATGCGTCGGGGTGGCTCACGCTAGACCTCGCCTTCAGCAGCCTGGAATCTGCACGCTCGCGGCTGTTGGCGCTGGGCGGGGCGGTCGAGGTGCTGGCGCCGGACGCGTTGCGGCTGAGCATGGCCGACTTCGGAGCGCGCATCGCGGCGGTGTACGAAGGGCAACACAAGGCTGAATAGAAGGACCCAGATGCTGGGCCAACGCCCGCATCTGGGTTTTCTAGTGACCTAAACAGTAGAGAGCGATTGGGTTTGTGCGCTACTGCTCAAGGCAGGTCCCGTCTGAGACACGGAGCGGACTTCCCAGACCACGGACACCTTGGCCGCGTCCACGCGGGGTGCCGACGTTGGTTCTACCGCGTCCCAGTCCCGCACTGCTGGATGCCCCCGACATCTGCTGCGTGCCCTGCCCTTGGCCCGCTACATAGGTGCCATCTGCGAAGGCCTGGAAGGCGGGGAGATGATTGTTAAGCGAAGCATCTCGCAAGCGGGTCGCTACCTGAACCACGTCAGGGTTGTCGATGCCGTTCAGCAGGCGATCGTACAGCGCGGCGTTGTCGATCTCGGCTTGGGCGCCGGCTGCGGCAGCCTCTTCAGGCGAGGCGAAGGTCGGGACGTCAAAGGTCGGGATCTCCGGCAGCGCAATGCCGTACCGGGTGAACACGCGCTCCAGGGCTGCGATGTGCTGTTGCTCAGCTCGCGCGATGGACGTGAACGGCGCGATGGCGCCGAAGTCGGCCATAATACTCTCATAGGTCGCCAATGCCTTGTGTTCGTCCAGCAAGAACTCCACTAGGACGGCCTGCTCATCACTGTCCAGTGGGTTATTTGCATCAAGGACGCCGCGTGCGACACCCATACCCCGATTCTCTGGCGGTCCGCCCGCTGCCGCTACCATAGCGGGTGCCGTCAGGCCTACCGCAATCGCGATGACCAAACCGGCGAATCTCACAGAAAGCTTGTTCTTGCGCATTTCACTCCTCCACTTGTTGGATGTTGTTGCCTAACTGTCCCTATGATAGATGGGCTGTGTGAAGGAAGGATGAATGCTCTGTGTAGGTTGGATGAAGATCCACCGAGAGGCGTTTGTCAAACAGCATAGATCAACCACAATGGGGAACACGTTGCTAATGAAAGGGATATATGGTGAAAGCACTAACGAAGCGCAGCATACCACGAATGGACGGTACCGCGGTCACTTTCATCGGTTTTGGGGCACTGGAGATCGGGCGCAACTGGGGATTAGGCGATGAGGTGGAGACGCAGCGCCCGGAGGCGGCACAGGCCGGCGCAGTCCTCAACGCCGTCCTCGACCTCGGCATCAACCTCATCGATACGGCGCGGGCTTATCACCGCAGCGAGGAGCGGATCGGGCGCTTCATCGCCGGTCGGCGTGAAGAATACGTGTTGGCCAGCAAGTGCGGCGAGCACAGCGATGAACCGCAAACCTACTATGACTTCTCCTACGATGCTATCGCGGCCTCGATCGACAAGAGCTTGCAGCTGCTACAGACCGAAGCGATCGACCTGATGCAGATCCACTTCGGTCCGGATCCTGAGGGTGTCCTGGACCGTGGTGAGACGGTGGCGGCGATGAAGGATGCGCAACGGGCAGGCAAGGTGCGCTTTCTGGGGGCATCGATCGACGGTCGGCTGGCGACACGCTGCATTGAGAGCGGCGACTTCGACGTGATGCAGTTGGGCTACAGCCTCATCGCCCAGGGCAACGCCGGTAATATCAAGCTGGCCCAAGAGAAGGGAATGGGCGTGCTGATCCGTTCCGGTCTGGCGGCAGGCGCGCTCACCTCCAGAGTGATTCCTCACCTGGGGGGCGAGACGCGCTTCCCCAAGGAGAAGGTCACGCAGCTCCTCGACCTAGTTGGTGGCGACGGCAATGCCTTGACCGCATTGGCGCTCACCTTCCTTTACCAGAACGACGGCATCAGCTCGGTCCTCGTGGGCACCAAGCGTATCGAGCACCTGCGCGCCAATCTCGATCTGTTGGAGCGCGAGATCGATCCTGACGTGATGGCTCGGGCCATCGAGATCGGCCGGTAGGAGGAAGACAGCGTGACCCAGTTCGAGATCCGGCAGGTCTCCGGTGAGGAGATGCTCGCTGCAGCATATCCCCTGACGATGTACGCCTTTGGGTCATCGCCGCCGCTCCGAGATCAGGAGGAATGGAACAGCATCGTCCGTGTCCGCGAAGGCGTGACCTGCTTCGCGGCATTCGACGGCGAGGAGAGCGTCGCCTGTGCTGAGAGCACTGCAATGACCCAGAATGTGCGCGGCGCCCTGCTTGGGATGGGTGGGATCTGGGGTGTTGCCACACATCCAGCGGCGAGCTTGCACTTCCGCCCGCCGAACACCCTGAGACCTGGTGGGCCGATATGAAGCCCCGTATTGCGACAACGCACGTTGCGCCGATGGGCCGTGTGGTCGACGTATCAGGGCTGACCGGCCTGGAAGTGGGCTCAGGCAAATTCACGGTTAGGATCATTGATCTCCTATGTCCCTGGAATGAAGACATCTGGCTTTTCGATGGCAATGCGGGCGCTCTGAGGGTGCAGCCTTCCGGCGAAGAAGCCGATGCGGAGCTGATGATGCAGGCGATTAGTGCGCTTGTCTACGGTACGCACGACCCTCGCGACTTCGCCTTCCGAGGGTGGGGGACAGTGCCATCACAGATCCTGGAGGTGATGGGACGTATGTTTCCCCGGCGCCTCCCGCACATGTATAGCCAGTTCTAGCGGTGCCGCCGGTAAGGCGCATGGCTTGACATCAATCTGGCAACCCGGCGACGGTGGTGGGGGTCGGGTGTGTCAGGGCCCCCGGTCCCCCGCGAACAGAGTGGGGGATCTCAGCCGTCAACCCTGCCCGGGAGCAGCGCCAAGGCTGTTGCTACCTCTGCCACCAACCCTTCGTCATGGAGCTCGCCCGCTACGGCCTGAGCCTTTGTCAGCTGATCCCGGGCATCCTGGTGGGCGCCAAGATCGATCAAGGTCTGCGCCAGCTTCACCAGCGTTCCGCCTGTAGCTCGCCGCTGGCCGATCTCCTCCAGGATACCCAGGCTCTCCTGGAAAGCCGTTTGGGCCTCGGCGTGGCGGGCTTCCAGCCGAGCGATATCGCCGAGGTGCTGAAGGCAGGTTGCGGTGCCCCACCGGTGGCCAATGCGACGACAGAGCACGGCGGCTGCGTCCAGCGTTGCCCGGGCTGCGGTCGTGTCGCCCTGCGCGATCTGCAGCTTGCCTAAGTTGATGCCCGCGATGGCCTGCCCCATCTCGTGACCGACCTCCTGGAAGGTGCTGAGGCTACGCTGCAGATGTGTGTGCGCTTGGGGCGCTTGGCCCAGCGCAGCGCAGACCAACCCCAACCCGTTCAGGCAGAATCCCCCCGCCGAGCGATTCCCGATTCGCTGATAGCCCGCGAGGCTGCGCTCGTAGAGCGTCTTGGCAACCGAGGTCTCACCCACGAAGCGTGCAATCTCCGCCAGGAAGAAACGGTTGTAGGCGATTTCCTGCTGATCGCCGTGACGCTCGAACAGAGCGAGGCATTGCTCCAGGTCTGTGCGGGCCTCAGCTATCCGGCCCAGATAGATCGCGAAGGTCGCGCGGCTGGTGATCAGCTTGCAGCGCAGGCGCGGCTGCTCACCGTCTGGCTCCATCCAATCTAAGTCCTCCAGCGCGCGGTGAAAGAGAGCCTCTCCCTGTTTGAAGGATGCCGTCAGATGGAAGCAGTCGGCAAAGCCTATACGCATAGCCTCAATGGCCCTGAGGTCGCGGCGGGCGATGGCCCATTGCCAGGCGGCCAGAATATCGTCCACATCCTCCTGGATGACGTCTAGGACGCCAGTCTGCGTGCTCTCTCGCAGGGATATCTCGTACCGGCTGAGTACTGCGACGTAGGCTTGGCAATGGCGGCTGCGGGCCGCCTCCGTCTTCCCTGGAGCGCGCCCCAGCTGTTCATGCCCATACTGCCGCAGCAGTTCGTGGAGCTGAAACCGCCCGGAGGGCAGCCTCTGCAACAGCGACTTGTCCACCAATGCTGACAAGATGCGCATCGGAGCGCCGGTGACATAGCCGGCCTCCTGCGCACGGAAGCTGCTTCGGAACACCGACAGCCGCGCAAAGGTTGTTTGTTCTGCTTTCGACAACAAGCGCCAAGACTGGTCGAAGACCGCTCGGATGCTGCGCTGTCGCGCCGGGCGATCGCGCGTGTCACCGGTCAGGAAGTCTAGCTGGCGCGCGATCTCGTCCGCGATCTGCGCCAGCGAGAGCACGCGCACCCATCCTGCGGCTAACTCCAGTGCCAACGGCAGCCCCTCCACCAGCCGGCAGATCTCGACGAGGTGCCGGGTTTCGGCGTCCGAGACCTGAAATCCCAGGTGAACGCGTTGCGCGGTCTGGACGAAGAGCTTGGCTGCGTCAAGTTCGCGGACATCGCGCATCGGATTGCGTCTGGTCATCTCATTGTCCGCCCCATCCCCATCGCCGGGACCGTAGGCAAGCCCAGCTAGGGGATAGACCCATTCCCCGCGTAGGTTGAGTCGCTCGCGCGATGTGACGAGGAACTTCACCCGGCCCGCTGCCTGTAGTAGGTCGGTCAGCAGCGGCGCGCCCTCGAGTGCGCGCTCGAAGCCGTCCAGCACCACCAGCATCTCCTTGTCACGCAGGTAAGCTGCCAGCGCGCGAACCGGGTCTCTGGCGCCTGTCACGGTTAAGTCCAGCGATTGAGCGAGCGCTGTGGCGACGTGGTCTGCAACCTCGCCGGCGCCCTTCTCTACGTCAGGGCCGTTTGTGTTGAGAGAGCTGAGGTCGACGTAGTGGACGCCCTGGCCAAAGCTAGCGAGCTGCTGGGCTGCGGCGGTCCGTGCCAGACGGGTCTTTCCCGTGCCGCCAAGGCCGGTCACCGTCAGCATCCTGCAGTCCGTCCGGGAGAGCAGCTGCGATATCTCCGCCAACTCTCGCGCCCGTCCGATGAAGGGCGTTGTCGCAGCGGGCAGGTTGGAAGCCGGGATGCGGAATGCGCCCGCCCGGATGCGTTCGTAGAGGTCCTGCGTCTCCTGGGATGGTTCTACCCCCACTTCTTCAGCGAGGCGTTGTTTGCAGACCTCAAACTGCGCCAGGGCCTCTGCCCGCCGGCCCGCTCGCGCCAGCAGCCGCATGAGCCAAGCATGCCCATCTTCCAGCCAAGGTTCCAAGGCCAACAGCCGGTGGGCGTAGTCGATGGCGCTCTCAACTTCGTCGTGCTCGGCACAAACTGTTATCAGGTGTCGAAAGGTGCGCACGGCCTCCAGCCGCAGCCGCTCTCGCTCCGTAAGGGCCCATTCTTCAAAGGGCGCTGCACCGTCCACCAAGAAGCCAGCGAGGAAGTCGCCTGTGTACAGCTCGGCGACCTGACGGGCGTGCGCCAGGTAACGGCTCAGCTCTTCTGGCGCGGGCTCGTGATTGAGTTCGGCCACAGCGCCCTCAAAGGCCTCGATGTCCGACCAATACGCGCTGTCCCGGTCGAAGCAGACGGTCTCACGGTCAGAGCGGATGGGTTGGGGTGTCTCAGGAGCGGCAAGCTGCTGTCGCAGGTTCCAAAGCGCGCGCCGCAGGTTGCGGCGCGCGTTTGTCTCCAGGAGCTCCCCCCACAGCAGCCCCATCAGTGTGTGTCGCGCGATGGGACCGGGGTTGGTAGTCAGGTAAACCAGCAGGGCACGGGTCTTGGCCGTCTCCAGGTGTACGGGCCCATCAAGGAGAGTGATCTCGCACCCACCGAGAAAGCGCAAGCGGAGTCCAGGTTTGGATGGGAATGCCTCGGCCAAGGTCCCTGCTCCTTGTCGCGCAAAAGGGCTTTCAACGCTTCTTCAACGGACGCCGGGTAAACTGATCATAGCACATTCCCTGGCCAACGCGAGATGCGTGGTCTATCAGGGCGGTCTATGTGCGTTTGACGCTGGATGTGGAGAACCCTCGATGAATGGCAAAGCAGATCAGCTGGCGTACCACGTCTACGTGCTGCGATCTTGGCGGGAGGGCGATGCGCCTGCCGGGACGCCGGGGGTGTGGCGCTACAGCTTGGAGGATCCGGTCACGCGTCAGCGGCGGGGCTTTGCGGACCTCGCGTCGTTGACGCGGTATCTGTTGGCTGAGGCCGAGATGGGTGCCTGTCCGCACATCGATCAGGTGGATGACCAGGCGTAGGGCGAAGGGGGCTAACGAGATGCGAGAGAGGAATCGGGCGTTCGTCAGGTTGGGTCTGGCCGTTGTCATCATGGGACTGCTGTTGGTGGGTTTTCAGCTGATCGCAGGGGGTTATCAACCCACCGCAGCGGCGACGCTGCAGGCCTGTGTGCCGGGTCCGCATAGCGGCACGATCACCGGAACGCAGCACTGGTGCTTGGTCGACAGCCCGCACAGGCTCACCGGCGACGTCATCGTGCCCGCGGGCATGACGCTC
>JAFGNI010000253.1 GCA_016927095.1 Anaerolineae bacterium
GGGTATGTCTTCCAGGGCGAGTGGATGGACTTGGGACGTATCGACGACTTCACCAAAGCCACCGAGCACTACGAGCATCTGGCGGCGGTCGCCGAGCGGCGCATCCCCTTGGAGACGGTCTTCGCGCTTCCCGAGAAGGTCGTCGCTCCTGAGCCCGCAGCTGTAGGAGACTGACATGGGTGACTGTCCGGCCCACGCGCTTGTGACAGGGGGCACCGGCTTTGTCGGACACCACCTCGTCTCTCTGCTGGTCGACCAGGGATGCCGCGTCAGCGTGACCAGCATCCCTGGTGATCCCCTGCTATCCCGCCTGCCCGACGGCGTGGACGGCTATGCCTTCGATATCCGCGATGGCGAGGCGACACAGGAGGTCCTGGCACGTGTACGGCCTGACGTGGTCTTCCACCTCGCGGCCTTGGTGGGAGGGCGGGACGTAGCGGCGCTTCTCTCTGTCAACGTCGTGGGCACCGACACGTTACTGACCGCTGCGCGGTCGCTGGAACCGCCTCCCGTCGTGGTGATCCCCGGATCGGCGGCGGAGTACGGTCTCCCTATGGGGCGCCAGGCCTTCGATGAGGACGCCCCGCTCCGGCCCATCTCCGCCTATGGCGTCAGCAAAGCGGCGCAGACGCTCACTGGGCTGAGTTACGCGCTGCGCGGCGAGGTACCCGTCATCGTCGGCCGCATCTTCAACATGGCAGGTCCGGGCGAGCCCACATCGATGCTCTGTGGTGCCATCGCCAGTCAGATCGCGGGCCTGGAGGCCCGCGGAGAAGCTGGGGTCCTCCGTGTTGGCAATCTGTCCCCTTACCGTGACTACCTGGATGTTCGCGACGTCGTGCGAGCGCTGGCGGCGCTCTGGCGGCAGGGCGAGTCCGGTCGCGTCTACAACATCAGCAGCGGTGTCGCGCGGCAGGTCGAAAGCCTCGTCGGCGCCCTGGTGGACAAAGCTCGCGTGCCGGTCGAGATCCAACCTGATCCTGCAAGGCAACGCCCTTCGGATATCCCCTACTGCAGTGGCGATTCGCGACGGCTTCGAGAGGAGACCGCGTGGACCCCGCAATACGGGCTCGATGCAACCTTAAGCGATACCCTGACCTTCTGGCGCGCCCAGGTCATCCCGCTACCGGGAAAGGACCTCGCCCGTGACGTCGGCCCGGCGCAGTAGGGCTATCGGATCCAAACCCCAAGAAGGGCAATCCGTCATGCTGATCACCGCCACAGCGCACCGACGCGTCGTTCAGGCCCAGAAGACAGAGCTGTCATCCCGAACGAAGTGAGGGATCCCGCGCCTCGAATGCTCACAAGGTCGACCGGGCAAGCCATGTCATTAGTAGCGGGTCCCACGATCATTCCTGTCGCCAAACCCTACCAGCGCAGAGCTTGTCCTGAGCGTAGTCGAAGGATCTCGCGCCCCGATACACGCGCAGGCTCGAGGACGGAGATCCTTCGACTACGCTCACAACAAGCCCTTCGCTGGCCTTGATCAATCGCACGGGTCATCAGCTGACCGGTCAGAATGACATCTGCAGCTGACTTGAAGCGAAATGCGGTTCCCCTGCCGGCCCGCTGATCAGGGGAGCCAGTCCAGGGCGTGGGTCGTGACAAAGGACGGAAAGCCGTAGACCTCAGCCCGGCGTTGGGCGCGCTGCCGCAGCCCTGTGTCGGCAGGCGACGCGTAGTCCAAGGCCAGCACCGGGCGCACCCCTCGTAGCGCGTCGAGCCGCACGGCTACCTGCGCCGTCCAGGCCAGGTCGGTCCCCTCCCACGCGCGATAGGCCTCGCCGTCGTAGTAGCTGGTGAAGGCCTCGAAGACGATGGCGTCCGAGACGGCGAGAACCGTGTCCAGGATCGCGAAGCCGCGGTTGACGACAAGGGGGCCACTGCACGCGCGGCGCACGCTGTGCAGAAGCTCGATGACGCCCTGCCGTGTGGCTGGGTACGCTTCTTGCACGTCGACCGTGTCTAGGAAGAGCCCAGCAGCGCCCCGCGCCAGGAGGGTGGGGAGCCTCTGCTCCAGCAGGTAGCGGCGCCATGACACCGATCGGCAGTCAACCACAAACGTGCCCCACCGGTTGTTCCGGACCGGTTCACCTGTGGCTACGTCACGAAGCAGCCACGTCGGGTCCGGTCTTTGGGTGCTTTCCTCGCCGACGGACACGTACGCCACGACTGTCACGCCCTGATCAGCTAGCCACGCCAGCTCCTTGGGCGTGTAGTTCTCCGCCTGCAGAATCACGAGGCTGTACCCAGCCAGCTTGGCGAGGTTCGACAGCCCATAGTAGCAGGCGAAAGACGCTACTTGCCGCATACCTACGCACCTCACGATAGGGGAAGTGCAGCAAGCCGAGTACCTCCTGCGGCACCATCCCAACGTTGACCTTCCCCAGTATACCGCGCTTCCGGCAATCCTCGTCGTAGGTACAGAGCTGCCATCCCGAACGAAGTGAGGGATCTCGTGCCCCAATGCAGGCCCGGCCTTGCCCGCCACCTCTTGATCCATGGTTGATTTCAAGTTATAATCGGCCCCGATGACCAAATATGTTGGTTGGAGGTCCCGATATGTGCACCCATGCAACCGGGCGTTGCGCCTTTGTGATGTTGTTGCTACTGCTGGCGCTGTCGGCTTCACCGGCCAGTGCCGATCCCGGCGACCCCTCATCTCCCCTCTATCTCCCTTTCGTGGCGGGCTGCTGGGCAACTATCCCAACTCCCGAGCCCACGCCCGTGCCAACACCGAACCCTGAACCCACGCCGCCGCCGAACTCCGGAGACGATCCCCGCTGGGATAGCGTTGAGACCTGGGTCTATCAGCTCAGCGGATACCAAAACGACGATTTGGCTGAGATCGCGGCGTCGGGCTTCGACCTGGCGGTCGTGGACCTGGCGCGCGATGGGTACACCGGTTACTTCACCCGCGACGAAGTCCTCGAGGTGAAACAGGCGGACAAGGTCATCCTCGCCTACTTCGAGATCGGCGCCATCGAGAACTACCGTCCGGAATGGCCCGACGTCCCCGATGATCTCAAGCTCGGGAGCGTGTCAGGCTGGCCTGGCGAGCAATACGTCAAGTACTGGGACGATAGATGGTGGCCCGTTGTGCAAGGCCGCGTCGACCAGGCCCTCGTCGCCGGCTTCGATGGCGCCTACCTGGACATGATCGTCACCTATGAGGAAATCCCCGCCGGTTCCGCAGGCACCGACCGCACCGACCTGGCCCGCAAGATGGTGGCCCTGATCGAGCGGCTGAGCGTCTATGCCAAGCAGATCGACCCAGGCTTCAAGGTGGTGCCGCAGAACTCACCGGAGCTACACGTTCACGATGGCTACCTCGACGCCATCGACGGTCTAGGCATGGAGGAGCTCTACGTTCTCGCCATGGACCAGCGATGCACGGCGAGCTGGTGCTACGAGAACCAGGAGAACGCCAGCGAAGTCGCTGCAGCGGA
>JAFGNI010000024.1 GCA_016927095.1 Anaerolineae bacterium
GAAGAAATGATCTGCATCACCTGCCCAATGGGCTGCACGCTGCAGGTCACCCATGATGGCGACACTCTGATCCACGTCGAGGGGAACGCCTGCCAGCGTGGCATCGCCTACGTCAAGAATGAACTCACCGACCCACGCCGTATGGTTGCGACCACCGTGCGGGTCAAAGGCGGCCTGCACCCCTTAGTCCCGGTCTATACCCAGGAAGCCTTTCCCAAACCACGGATCTTCGACCTGCTCGCCAGGGTTCGCGAGATCGAGGTCGAGGCTCCCGTCGAGGTCAACCAGGTCGTCTTGGCGGACGCCCTGGGCACCGGCATCGACGTCGTGGCCAGCCGCAATATGCCGAAGAAAAGGGGATAAGGGATAGGCGAAAAGGGAAAAGGCGAGCGGCCTAGCGGTTTGGCGTCCTAGCGTCTTAGCGTTTTAGCGACGGCTCAGCCTGATCCCTGTCCCTTTTCCCGCATCCCTTATCCATTTTCCCTTCACAAGAAACAGGAGATAGAGAGACCATGTCCACAGATCCAACCGAAAAAGTGACTGGACCGGAGTATGCAGACCGGCGGGGCCAAAGCGTGCAGTCGGTCAGCACGCCGTCGGAGCCCTACAACATCCTGATCATCAACTCCGATACATACCGGTATGACAATCTCTTTGACCGCGCTGCCGTCCCCGTGGAGACGCCCAACCTCGACGCGTTCTCCGAGCGCGCGGTCAGCATGTCGCGGTTCTACGCGGGGAGCTTTCCCACGATCCCGGAGCGCACAGACTTGATCTCCGGACGCTACGCATGGCCATGGGTGCCGTGGCAGTATCTGTTGACCGAGAACGTGATGCCGCAGATGCTCAACCAGCACGGCTACGTCACCCAGTTGATCTGCGACTGTCCCCACCTCTTCAACTTCGGCTTCAACCGGGTCTTCAACGCAGCGGTCCAGGTACGAGGGCAGGAGGGCGATACGTTCTCGCTGCATATGAACGACCCGATCAAGAACGTGATGCCGCGCGAGAAGACCCGTACCGGGTATCATTTCCAGGACCGCATCCTGGTCGATATCCACCGTTGGACGAATCGCTATTGGCGTTGCGAGGAGGACACCTTCCCGCCGCGCACCGCCGGCAAGGTCGTGCGGTGGCTGGAGGAGAACGACAGTTTCCGACCGTGGCTGCTCTGGGTCGACTTCTTTGATCCTCACGAGCCGTGGGATCCACCGGAATATATGGTGCAGAAGTACAATCCGGACTACGATGGGCTGCCGATGATGCACCCCAACTATGGGCGCGCCACAGATTACACGCCGGCCGAACTTCGGAACCTGCGGGCGCACTACTGTGCGGAGGCCGAGTTGGTCGACCGCTGGGTCGGGCGCATCTTCCAGAAGCTCGACGACCTGGCACTATGGGACAAGACGATTGTGATCTTCACCACAGACCACGGCATGAGCCTTGGAGAGCACGAGCGGACGGGCAAGAGCAACATCAATGACGGCGACGACCGGTATTGGCCGCTCTACCCTGAGATCGCCCACATTCCCTTCCTAATTGCGGGGCCGGGCCTGGCTGGCGGTACCATCGTCGATCTCTTAGCGCAACCCGCGGATATCCTTCCCACCCTGATCGAGCTAAACGGCCTGGATCTCACACCGCCGACGCCCTTCCACGGTCGCTCCTTTGCAGCTAGCTTGCAGGGCCCAGGCCAGGACCCGATCCACGATTACGCCATTTGCGGCTGCTTCCTCCGTGCCAGGGATGGCAAGGTGCCAAGCAATGCGAGCACGCCGATGATCTACACGGAGAAATGGGCCTATGGCCCCATAGGCCCCGACGGCAAGCCGGAGCTCTACGACTTAGAGGCTGACCCGTACGCAGAGACAAACCAGATCGCAGCGCACCCCGACGTAGCGGCTGAGATGCATGCGCAGATGACACAGTGGCTCCGGGACATCGGGGCGCCTGAGGCCGCTATCGAGGTATACGGCTGAGTCCGGCACAGATACAGAGAGAGATAAGGAGACCGCATCATGCTTCGCCTATCCTTTACCACCCTGGGATGCCCAGAGTGGACGCTGGAGGAGATCGCCAAGAACGCCAGCCAGATGGGCTATGATGGCGTGGATTTCCGTGGGCTGCGGGATGTGCTGGACATCACCCAGAGTCCGGCCTTCACCACACAACTGAGTGCGACCAAGCGCCTCTTCGCCGACCACGGGGTGGCGATCTCTGGCATCGCGACGTCCGCGCGATTCGCCACAGCCGATAGCGTTGAACTGGAGAAAAACTTCGACGAAGCGCGACGCAATATGGCGTTGGCTGCCGAGCTCAACGCGCCGGTTCTGCGTGTCTACGGCGGTCGTGTGCCGGAAGGCTACTCCGTGGCGACGATCCTGCCCAGGCTGGTCGAGAACCTGTGCAAGATCGGGGATGAGGCCGAGACGTACGGCGTTACCCTGGCGCTTGAGACACACGACGACTGGACGGATTCGGCCGTCTTTGCCCGGCTGATGCGCGAGGTCGATCACCCCAAAGTCCGGGTGCTCTGGGACCTCCACCATCCCTATCGCACCAATGGCGAAGCCCCAACCACCACTTACGGGAACATCGGCCCTTACACCGTCAGCATCCACGTGAAGGACTCGATCCCGGTGGCAGATGAGGGCAGCGGGCACGGTCACCAGTACGTCCTGCTGGGGGAGGGAGATGTCCCGCTCCAGGAGATGCTCGGGCTGCTGGTGCGTGGCGGCTACGATGGCTATGCCATACTGGAGTGGGAGAAGCGCTGGATACCCAACCTGCCCGAGCCTGAGGTTGCCTTCCCACAGTACGTCGAGAAGATGCGAGAGTGGCTCAGCGAATGAACGTCATCCTACTCGTCAACGACACCTTCCGGCGCGATCACTTGGGCTGCTACGGCAATCACTGGATCCAAACACCCAATCTCGACGCCTTCGCGGCACGGTCGGCTATCTTCGACCAGTACTACATCGGCTCTTACCCGACCGTGCCGAACCGGTGGGATATGGCGGTCGGTCGCTTCGGCTTTCCAACCCGGGGATGGGAACCTCTCCGCCCGGAGGACCGGACACTGGCGCAGATGCTGAGCCGCCGCGGCGTGCACACCCAGATGATCTGGGACACGCCAATGCTTGGCCTGCACGATTACAACTACACCCGCGGGTTCCAGGGCATCTTGTTCTCCCATGGGCAGAAGGGGGATCCGTGGATCACCAACCCCGACCTGCCGGTCCGGTTCCAAGGGCAGCCCCACAAGATCAAGAACATCAAGAGCCTGGACGGCTACTTGCGCAATCACTTCGACCGCCGTCACGAGCGCCAATACCCTGTGGCCCGCACGATGTCTGACGCTATGGAGTGGCTGGAGACCAACCATAACCACGAGCGGTTCTTCCTCTATGTCGACATGTGGGACCCCCACGAGCCGTTCGACAGCCCGTGGTACGACTACGGGCGCTACGCCGACCCCGACTACGACGGCGACCAGCTTACCTATCCGCAGTACGGGCGCCCCACCTATATGACGCCTGCAGAGCACCAGAATGTCCGCGATCTCTATGCGGGTTGCGTGACACTGGTCGACCGCTGGGTCGGGCGTTTCCTGGAGATGGCCGAGAACCTGGGGCTCTTCAGGGACACACTCATCCTCTGGACGACCGATCACGGTCACCTCTTCGGTGAGCATGACCTCCATGGCAAACCCGGGGCGGAGATGGGACGGCTCTATGAAGAGACCACGCGGATCCCACTCCTGGTCTATCACCCCGACGGTTTGGCCGCGGGGCAGCACATCCTGGGCATCGTGCAACCTGCGGATCTGTTACCTTCCATCCTCGAGGCAATGGACGTACCGGTGCCGGAGAGCGTCGAAGGGCAATCCTTCTGGCCCTTAGTCAACGGGGACAAGTCGCAGTCCCGAACATACGCCTTCTCCAACCGCTACCCGCAGAACGCGGCGACGATCGGTGGCGCTGCCTTCGACGGTTGGGTGGGCTCAGGACGCGTCGTTGAGCCAGGCACGGTGACCGGTGATACCTGGACCTACATCTGCATGCCCGCCGGGTTGCCCTCAGAGCTCTACGACATCCAAGACGATCCGCACCAGACACAGAACGTGATTGGCGCCCATCCGGACGTCGCCGCGCGCATGAAAGATGCGTGGTTAGGGTTCCTACGGGACCACGGTGCGACTGATGCGCGCATCGAGCCCTTTGCCGGGGGCCTCACCGAAGTACCGGACATCGCTGGGCGAAACCTGTACGCCTTCCGCGACGATCTGGGCCAGTGGATCGCCTTCCCCACAGAGGATGAGGCTTTGGCGATGGCTTACCGCGAGGACGCGCCAGGTCCCGAGCGCGAGGTTGAGGCGATCACCTTCAGCAGTCTTCTGGAAGACAATCCCAAGAACCTCATCCATCTCTACGACCAGTACTACTGGGCCGAGGACTTGGCCTAGAGGGAAGCGCTTTATGCCCAGCAAACTAGGCATCCACGGTATTATGCCCGGTGAGACGCCCGCGGTGGTGCAGCAACTGCGCGCTGCAGGTGCACGGATGACCACGGTCAAGGCGGTGGTCTCCATCGGCTGGCTCAGGGAGATCAAGACCTTCGACCCGGAGATCATCACCGTTGGACGCCTGATGAAGGGCGCCAATCCCTATGTCAATGTGGAAGGCCCGGACCTCAACAAGGATCTGAAGGAAAGCGCCACGGAGGTGATGGGAAGCCTGCTGCCCCGCTGGAAGCCACACAGAGACTACGTTGACTACTGGGAGATCATCAACGAACAGGATCCTGATGGCCCAGAGGGTCACCGGCGTCTGGCGGAGTTCATGATGCACTGCATGGACATCGCCAACCAAGAGGGCTACAAGCTCGCGCTCTTCTCCTACAGCCTAGGCGTCCCCGAGTGGGATGAGATGGAGGCTATCGTGGAGGCCGGCACCTTCACCCAGGCGAAGGCCGGCGGGCACGCACTCTCCCTGCACGAGTATGCCTATCCCATCAACCGCTGGTACGGCGAGCCCCTGCCTGGGCGCCCGACCTATCCCAACCGGGGCCCCCTGGCCTGCCGGTATCGCTGGCTCTACGAGGATTTCCTGATCCCTCGCGATGAGGTAGTGCCGCTCTTCCTCACGGAGGTCAATATCGCGAAGGACCTCCCTCAGGTCAGCGCCCATGAGTGGATCACGCAGATGGCCTGGTATGACAACCAACTGCGGAAGGACTACTATGTGGTGGGCGCCCACCTCTTCACATTGGGCAGCGCCGGTGCTTGGGAGGAGTTTGAGTTCGGTCGTTTCCTCCCCAACCTGGTCAACCACATGATCTCCATCAAGGACCGTGAGGACCCTACGTGGCCTGAGCCGCCGCCTGCACCTCCGCCGGTGCCTCCCATACCGACCCCGACGCCGCCGCCCGGGGAGCCCCCCAGCGTGCAGCCGCGTGATGTCTACAGCCGGCATTACCTGCTCTTCCCGCCAGGCACGACCTGGAGTTGGATCACCGCCGCCCGGCAGTATTGGGAGACCTTCAGGGTCACCATCGGCTTCAGCGCGGACGATGCGGGCTATGGGCCGGGTCTGGAGGAGCGCGCGATCACGGCTGTGAATCCGGCGCAGTGGGGCGACGACCTCAAGGCGTTCTTCGATCAGCATTACCCTGGTGTGCGGTACGACCCCATCGAGGCTGCCACCCCCCAGCAACTGACGGCCATTCTCAGTGCGCGCGTCGCGCGCGGGCAGCGCTTCGGATAGGCGACAGCGTCCCGTCCGAACAGCAACCAGCGTCAGGGCATACGCATCTCGTAGAGACGTGCCGGTGGCACGTCTGCGGCCCAGCAAGCTACGGGAACTGGGGTCTGCCCCATCGCGCCAGACGGCGTGCGGCAGACCGCCTGCCGTGGCATCTCCACCACAGCAGTAGAGCTCCAGGCAGCTAAGCGTCGAGCATCCGCCAGAGGAAGTTGCCGAGATCGATGCCGAGGTGCCAGTCCGGGCCGAGGCTTTCGTCCTCAAAGCCCCAGCAGTGGCTGAGCACGCAGTCCACCAACGCGCCGGCGACGACCTTCTCGCGCGGCAGCCCCAGCTCCCTGCTCAAAATGGCCACCCGCTTCCGGACCAGCGCCTCGCGACGCCCGCGGGGCAAGTGGGGAGGCAACTGGTTCCGGATGAAGCGACCGACCTCGAGCGCCCGTGGGCCAATGACGCCCTTCGGGTCGATGGCGAGCCAGCCGCTCTCGGCATCCCAGAGGATATTCTCATGATGCAGGTCGCCGTGCAGGACAACGGGATCTGGATCGTCCGCCAGCATGGCCTCAAAGGCCGCCTCCGCGCGGTCTACGAGCGCACGGGGCATGAGCTCTTCAGGATCCCAGAGGGTTCGCGTGAGACGGAAGGCCCGCTCAACCCACCGGGCGAAGGTGGGCAGGTGATGCGTCGTTGGCGGGGCCACGGGCAGGCCTGCCATGAGGGTGGCAGCCACCCGCGTCTGTTCGTCGTCGGTGCCCCACTGCCACAGCATGGTGCCGGGCTGCACCCGTGCCATCAACATCGCACCTAGATCGCGGTCGGCATCCAGCAGCCGCACAGCGCCATGCCCGTTGTAGAGCGCCAACGCTGCCATCTCGGTGAACAGCTCCTCGTGGGGCACCCCCACCTTGAGCACCACAGGCTCTCCTGTGGGCGTCTCGGTGAACTCGATGTAGTTGATGCGCATCGCCGGACACGGTGTGCCAGCCACCAACTGCCACTTGGCGTGGCAAGCAGCCAAAATGCCTGGGAGTTGCGGCAGCCAGGCGCGCCCAGCATCGCCGAAGATGCGGTTCACCGTAGCAACAAAGTCCGGCAACAGCTCGGATGGCAAAGAGATAGACTCCGAGAAAGCGGTGGTCGTGAGGCCATACTATACGCCATTGAGATCGAAGCCGCCAGACGTTGACAAAGATCTCAAGTCGTGTATACTATCCGGTGCGCTGATGGGAGGAGTTTGACCCACAAGTCCGCTATGCTATAATCGCCATGCGCCGACGTGGCTCAACGGCAGAGCATCCGCCTTGTAAGCGGAGGGTTGTGGGTTCGATTCCCACCGTCGGCTCCTTTGGGCAGTTGATCCGAGCGGCAAAGGAGGCGGACTGTAAATCCGCTGGCGTACGCCTTCGGGGGTTCGAGTCCCTCACTGCCCACTGGGATTTGCCCATGTAGCTCAGTCGGTAGAGCACTTTCTTGGTAAGAAAGGGGTCATCAGTTCAAGTCTGATCATGGGCTCAAGGCGGTGAACAAGCGCCTTAAATCAGTTTGCGTAGGCGAGTAGCTCAATTGGCAGAGCAACGGTCTCCAAAACCGTAGGTTGCGGGTTCAATTCCTGCCTCGCCTGCCTCGAAGACAAGACACCGCCTCTAGAGGCGGTGTCTTAAAATGTCGGCCCGGTGCGCAGCGGTGCAACGGGCGCAGTAACAGCATAGCGTAACGCCGGACGTACGGAGGATTCGGTGACAAAAACGAGCAGAAAAGGGGATAACGCGGTCTTTGCATACCTTCGCTCTACCCGAGCGGAGCTCCGTAAGGTTAGGTGGCCCACGCTTGAGCAAGGTTGGGCGATGACCAAGATCGTGGTGGCCGTGACTTTTGCCATGGCCGTGTTCTTGGGTGTGCTAGATTTCTTCTTCGGATGGCTTTTGGGCCAGATCGTAACAGGTAGCGCACTCTATATGGTCCTCGGCGTCGTTGTCGCTGCTGCGCTCATCGTTGCGGTGTACTTTGTTGGTCGAGCAGAAGAGGTCTGAGACCCTTGTCACCTGAAGAGCAGTTCGAGGAAGAGCAGAACCCAGAGGAAGCCGTAGCGACCGAAGAGGTCCTGGTGGAAGAGGATGCACAGTCCCCTGTCGAGGCACTGGCAGGAGAAGGCGTGACAGCACCAGATGCCGAGGCTATTGAGGACGGCGAGGACCAAGTTGGCCCGCTGCCCGATCTCGACCTCTCCGCCGACGATATTTTCGAGCGCCTTGGGGTGCTCGCTGGGGAAGAGGAACTTGACCTAAGCTTAGAAGAAGAAGACGAGGGAAAAAAAGAGGACGAGGCCGCCTCCTCCGAACAGCTGCCCAGCGTGGATTTCGATGAGGAACCTGCAGATGTGGGCGTCCTTCCTGACCCCTTCGCCGATGACGAAGAAGAGGAAGAGGTCGACACGCACGCGTGGTATATCATCAACTGCTACTCCGGCTACGAGCACAAAGTGCGCCACAATCTTGAGCAGCGTATTGAGTCCATGGGTATGCAGGAGTTCATCTACCAGGTAGTTGTCCCAACGGTCGAGGAAATCGAGCTGCGAGACGGAAAGCGGCGGACGGTGGAGCGCTGTCTGTACCCCGGGTACTTGATGGTCCAGATGAACCTGACGGATGACTCATGGTACGTCGTGCGCAACACGCCGGGCGTGACCGGCTTCGTGGGCATGGGCAACCGGCCCACGCCGCTCCGCTCGGAGGCCGTCCAGCGCATTCTCCGGCGGATGGAGTCAGCAGCACCGGAGGTGCGGGCCACTTTCAAGCACGGTCAGAAGGTCCGGATCATCGAGGGGCCTTTTGCAGACTTCATCGGTGTGGTGGATGACATCGACGAGGAACGGACCAAGGTTCGTGTGCTCGTGTCCTTCTTCGGGCGCGAGACACCTGTCGAGCTCGACTTCTTGCAGGTTGAGAAGGCTTAGGCTAGCGGCAAACTAGCAATCTTACCCGTCTTGTGCCCGCGGTCCTTGCTTGAGCAAGCAAAGCGGGGAATGGTGCAGGCCCAGATCTAGGGAGTATTGATGATATGGCAAAGAAAAAGATAAAAGCAGTTGTGAAGTTGCAGATTCAGGCCGGCAAAGCAAACCCGGCGCCGCCCATTGGTCCAGCATTGGCCCAGCATGGCATCAACCTAATGGGCTTCTGCAAGGAGTATAATGCGAAGACGGCGCACCTGTCCGGCAGCATCATCCCGGCAGAGATCACGATCTACCAGGACTCGTCTTTCTCCTTCGTGCTCAGGACCCCGCCCACGGCAGACCTGCTGCGCAAGGCCGCGGGTGTTCCTAAAGGTTCGTCCGAGCCCAACCGGGATAAGGTCGGCACCATCACGAAGCAGCAGTTGCGCGAGATAGCCGAGACCAAGATGCGGGATCTAAACGCCAACGACATTGAGGGCGCCGAGCTGCAGATTGCCGGTACCGCCCGGAGCATGGGCATTCGCATCCGGGACTAGCCCGGACCTTATTCAGTTGTGTGGGAGGGGTAACCCGCTAGCACCACAAGGAGTCAAGCATGGCAAAAGCAGGCAAGAAGTATCTTGAGGTCTACGAGAAGGTAGATCGCGATCGTATCTACAGCGTTGCAGAGGGCATCTCCCTTGTCAAAGAGGTCAGCTACACGACTTTTGACGGCACGGTGGAGGTCCATCTACGCACGAATCTGGACCCGCGACGGGCCGACCAGGCCATCCGCGGTGTCGTCCGCATGCCCAATGGCCTCGGCCAGACCGTGCGCGTCGCCGTCTTCGCTTCCGGCGAAGCTGCCCGGGCCGCTGAGGAAGCCGGCGCCGACTACGTGCTCTACGCTGAGGAAGACATCAAGCGCGTGATGGATGGGTGGGTGGACTTCGACGTCGCCATCGCCGTCCCGGACATGATGCGTCACGTGGGTCGCCTGGGCCGGGTCCTGGGCCCTCGTGGTCTGATGCCCACGCCCAAGACAGGCACCGTTGTGCCCGACGACGACCTTCCTCGTGTGATCGATGAGGTGAAGGCCGGTCGTGTCGAGTACCGGCTGGATCGCTCCGGCAACATTCACTGCCCGATCGGGAAAGTGAGCTTCTCTGATGAGGCGTTGTTGGGGAACCTGGCGGCGCTGATGAGCACGATCCGTCGCGCTCGCCCGGCAGCGGCAAAGGGGAATTTCGTGCGCCGTGTGACCCTGGCCCCTACAATGGGACCTGGCGTCAAGATTGATGCAGCTGAAGCGCTTGCTATGGAGACAGCCTAGCAGCGATTGCTTAAGCTTCGCTTAAGTGTCAGTGTGGTATAATAGGTTTTACCTGTCCGCCGAAGATAGCTGGCGCACGGGCGTGGCAAGGTCTACGACCACCACAAGCCGTGCTTAATGATGCCCGCCGAGGCAGGATCTGGGGAAACAATAAGCTTGCCGGACCGCGCCGTTGCCACATATGTGGAGGTCGGCTAACGGTAAGCTGTGAGAAAACCCTGAGTCCTTGCGTCGGTTGGCGCAAGGACTCTTTTTTGTTGTCCGAAGCGTCCGACCGGCGACAGCCAGAAAACGTGGATGGAGATCATCCTAAGGCGGTAGGCGTCCGCAAGGATGCATATCCTACAAGGAGGTGAGAAAGGTTGGCTATTTCACGTACTCGCAAAGAGGAACTGCTGGAGGAATATCGCCAGCAAACGGCCGAGAGTGGCGGTGTCCTGATGGCAGAGTACAAGGCGCTGAGCGTCCAGCAAATGCAGGAACTCAGACGGCAGGTCCGCGAGCAGCAAGGCGCCCTCTACGTCATCAAGAACACGCTGTTCCGGATCGTCCTAGAGGAGCAGGTGGCCGAAGTTCCTGAGGAACTGGTTACGGGCCCGACCCTCGGCGTGTTCTGTCATCAGGACGTGTCGGCAGTCGCGAAGCTGCTGCGCGACTACGCTGCCAGTGCCGAAGAGGGGAAGTTCCGGATCAAGGGCGGCTACATGAGCGGGCAGATCCTCTCGGAGGAAGAGGCCATTGCTGTGGCCGATATGCCCAGCCGTGAGGAACTGCTGGCGCAGGTGTTGCGCACGATCAACGCACCGGCGACGCAGGTCGTGAGTGTATTGACCAATAGCGGCGGCACGCCGATGGTCAATGTGGTTGCCAGCGGCGTTCGCCAGGTGGTCAACGTCGTCAAGGCTTATGTCACGAAGTTGGAAGAGGCCGAATAGGTGGCGTCTGGGCGCTCACGCCTGGGCCGTTCCCTGTAGGTCGGACCAAGACTCGAAAAACGAAACTCATCAGAGGAGATTTGGAGGATTGTAGCAATGGCAGATCTAGAGAAGCTTGTAGAGGAAATCAGCGGTCTTACGCTCATTGAGGCGTCCGAGCTCGTCAAGGCGCTCGAGGAAAAGCTGGGCGTCAGCGCTTCAGCTGCCCCGGTTATGATGGGTGCGATGCCTGCCGCCGGCGGCGCCGCCGCGGCTGAGGAAGAGGAAGAGGAGCAGACCGAGTTCAACGTGGTGCTCACGGATTTCGGCGCGAAGAAGATCAACGTCATCAAGGTCGTCCGCCAGTTGACGAACTTGGGCCTGAAAGAGGCCAAGGACCTGGTCGAAAGCGCGCCCACCAACGTGCTCGAAGCCGTCGGCAAGGAAGCCGCCGAGGACGCCAAGGCCAAGCTGGAAGAGGCTGGCGCCAAGGTGGACGTCAAGTAAGACGCCTTTCCGATCGAATAGACAGACAGGCCCCCTGGGGATCCCCAGGGGGCCTTCTTGTTTCCTAAACATCGTTGTCCGTGAGGCTGGCGTGTGCTATACTCCGGTCGTTGTGGGGCACACTGCGTTATGCCCATTGGGTCTCGATGAGCAAGAACGTGACGCGAAAGCGTCGCGCATCAGCCCGGCACACGGAACGAGCGTGTGACCGAGCTGTACCTTTGCGGGCCTTGACAACGCCTTACCGTGGGGCAAGGGTCGCGTACGACGAAGTTGGTGGGGTACACAGACAATCATGGAAAGATCGACTTACGAGCCGGTACAATCAGGTACGACGATCTCGCGCCTTCAGGACGCGCTGAACGGCCTGATGGAAGTAGAAGAGATCACCATTCTGGACAATAAGGCACGTCCAGCGGTGCGTTTTGGCGGCCATCTGATCTCTGGCGAGGAGGATGGCGTCTTCCAGACGATCGTGGACCGCTTCGCGAAGCTGTCCTACACGCCGGTGTTGAGCGAGGAGCAAAACCTTCAGATCCTGCGTGCCGTACCGGTTGTAGCTGACCACAAGACTGGCAAGGCCTGGGTGAACGCCGTTCTCTTTGTGTTGACGGTGCTCTCGGTCCTCTTTCTCGGGGCGCTGCGCGAGGATGTCGATGTGCTCGCCAACCCCCTGGGCATCTGGCGGGGCTGGCGCTTTGCCGTCACGATGCTCGGCATACTGACGGCCCACGAGCTGAGCCACTACTTCGTGGGGCTGCGCTACGGCTCTCCGACAAGCTTGCCCTACTTCATCCCACTGCCCCTAAGCATCTTGGGCACGATGGGCGCCGTGATTGTCCAGCGAGGCCCAATGCGCAGCCGCAAGGCGCTCTTTGACATCGGCATCGCCGGACCGTTGGGTGGGCTGATTGTGGCCATTCCTCTGCTCTTTATTGGGCTCGCCACCTCATATGTGGGAACACCCCGCGACTTTATGAACCTGCCGCCCGGTGAGCCCATCCCCGTGATGCAGGAAGGCAACTCCCTGCTCTACGCCGGTGCCAAGTACCTAATCCACGGACAGGTCCTGCCCAATCCGGAGACCGGTGAGGACGTCTGGCTTTCGCCTCCGAGCCCCGGCGGCTCCGTGGCCTTTGCCGCGTGGGCGGGCCTGCTGGTCACAGCGCTCAACCTCTTCCCCATCGGCCAGTTCGATGGCGGGCACATTGCCTACGCCCTGTGGGGCCGCCGAGCGTGGGGTGTGGCCCGCATCTTTGTCTATTTGATCCTGGGATGGGGTCTGTTGCTGATGGTATTGGGCAACCAGGCGGGCATCACGTGGCTTGTCTGGGGCGGCCTCGGCATGCTCGTGGGGCACCGGCACCCGCCGCCGCTCAACGATGTCACCCCGTTGGACCGCAGACGGAAGATCCTGGGTTGGGCCATGGTTGCGATCTTCGTTCTGATCCTGATACCCATCCCTCTCATCGAGACGGTCATACGCTGAGCCCCCGGGGACAGTGGGCTGACCGGCACAGCGCAAGCTGCCGCGCCGGCGGTGATCTGATGAGGTAAGCGCGGTAACAACACGATGTCCATCGTTGGGATCGACGCCAGCCGAGCTGTGAGTGCTGCCCCCACGGGGACAGAAGCGTATGCCACCCACCTCATCCGTCGGATCGTGGCGGAGCTTGATGTTGCACACGCCATCCGCCTCTACTTCCGCGAAGCCCCGCCTGCCTTCCTGAGTGACGGGACCTCAAACTGGCGCCGTGTGGAGAACCGCATCATCTCCTTCCCGCGTCTCTGGACCCACGTGAGGCTGTCGTGGGAGATGCTATTGCGCCCGCCTGACCTGCTCTTCGTGCCGTCCCACGTCCTGCCCCTGCTTAGGCCAAGACGCACCCTCGTCACGGTCCACGATCTGGGCTACCTTGCCTTCCCCGAGGCGCACCCTGCCGGCCAACGGCGATACCTGGACTGGAGCACCCGCTGGAATGTCCATGCGGCGACCCATGTTCTGGCTGACTCGGTCGCCACCCGGGATGCGATTGTAGAGGCCTATGGCGTCGCAAGCGCGAAGATCACCGTCGTCTATCCAGGATACGACGCGGACTTGGCGCCGGTCCGTGATGGAGGGATCCTTCAGCGGGTCAGAGCGCGCTATGGCATTCGGGGAGACTACATCCTCTTCATCGGGCGAATCCAGCCCCGCAAGAACCTGCGCCGGCTGATCGAGGCCTTCGCCCAGATCGCCGGGGACCATCCTGGTCTGACTCTGATCCTTGCCGGTCCGCAGGGCTGGTTCACTGAGCCCATTGAGGCTCGGGTGCGGGCGCTGGGTCTTACAGAGCGGATCTCCTTCCCCGGCTATGTAGCCACAGAGGACAAGGCGGCCTTGATCTCTGGGGCACGGCTCTTCGCCTATCCCTCGCTCCACGAGGGGTTCGGTTTCCCCGCGCTGGAGGCGCAGGCTTGCGGCACACCCCTCTTGACCAGCACCACATCCAGCCTGCCGGAGGTCACGGGAGATGGGGGGGTGTTGGTCGATCCGGAGCAGGTGGATGCCATCGCCGGGGGATTACAGCGCCTGTTGACCGATGCCGAACTCCGGGAACGCTTGATCGCGAGAGGGTTTGAGAACCTGAGGCGTTTCTCATGGACCAAGGCGGCGCGACAGGTCTGCGACATCATCGAGGGGCTACTGAGCCTACCAACCAGCTAGGCTGCACCATGGCTGCGATACCCCACAAGGTGCAGCCCCCCACCGCCAGGACTACCGCCGGCTCAGCTCCTGGTAGACCTCGTTATAGGTGAGAACGCTCCCCACCGGCGTATTGGGAGGGATGTGGTTGCCGACAGCCAGGAAGAAACCGGGACACGCTTTGCCGATGGCCATGCAGCGCTCCACCTCGGCGCGGATCTCCTCCCGGTTGCCACGGAGCAGGATGCGCGTGTCAGCGTTGCCGATGAAGGCGTGAGTCTGCCCGTAGCGCTCTGCGAAGGCAGCCATATCCGTGAAGGGTTCCATCACGAAACCGTGAATACCGCAGTCGACAAGATCGTCGATGAAGGGTGTGTAGTCGCCATCGGACGTGAAGATGATCTTTTTGTTCGCCGCGTGAAGCGGCGCGAAGAGCTTACGGTAGTTAGGAAAAACGTAGGCGCGGTACCAGCGTGGGGAAATGAAGGGCCCTGAACTCCAGACGATGTCGTCGTGGACCATCACGACAGGGACATCGGCTTTGCCGAGCGCGTCGTAGTATTGCTGAATCCATGAAGCGTAGCGGTTTGTGACCTCACCGAAGCGCTTCTGATCCACGCCGGCAGCCAGAAGCAGCATTTCCCATCCGAAGATGGCGATCAGGCCCGAGATAACGGTGATGTAGACGCCGGTCATACAGACCTGGTCAGGTGTCTCTTCGCGCTGCCGTTGGTAGCTCTCCTCAAAGCGCCGGACCAGCTCAGCCTCGTCGCGCGGACCGTAAACCTCCCAGGGATCGAAATCGAGAACCTGCTCCGGGGTCTCAAAGGGGCAGTAGATCGTATCCCGCCGGTCAACGCCGCCCGCCGCATACTCGGCATGGCCCATATCAGTGCTGCACTCAGCGACCTCACCATCGCTGATCAGTGTTGACCACCGGAAGTCGAAGTCCCACGCTTTCATCAGAGCCAGCGCCCCCCGGTGTTTGAGATCGGCTGGGCTATCAGGATGGATGTCCATCCCAGTGACGGCCTTGATCACGCCCCAATGCTCGGTGACGGAATACTCCGTGTGGGGCACACGCGCTGGCATCTCCAGGTTCAGAGCTGCCCATCCATCCGCGTAGGACATCTAGACCTCCCCATCGCCTGCAACCGCCGCTACATCGAGGTGGCGGAAGTGGACCGGCTGCACGCCATCGATGCCGGCATCGATTACACCGCTGCGCGCCACAAAGGCGCCGGGATCACCCACGACGACGGGCGAGCAACCCATGATAGCGTTGTCGTTCAGCCAGAGGTCGCGGGCGGAGGGATTGATGTAGAAGCCCGCCGTCTCCCGCTCGGGTGTGCCGCCGACCACGTTGCCTTCAAAGGCAAGCGTGTGCGCCTCGCCCAGCACGACGATTTGTCCCGCACCAGCGGAGCGCGCATTGTCCTGGATACGGCAGCCGCGCACAACGACGTCGTGGACCTCCACAGGGCGCCGTGTCTCGCGGAAGAGGATGCCGGACCCGCCATTGCCCGTCATGACCGAGGCCTCAAGGAGGTTGTGGCTATCACGCGTGCCGACGGAGACGCCAGGCCCGGCGTTGCCGGTGAACCGGCAGGCTCGCACCGAGATGTGGTTGGCGCGCACGCAGAAGAAGAAGCCTGCCGCGCCATTGCCCTTGGCAGAGCAGTTGTCAAAGGTCGCCGCCGTGCTGCCGGCACCAGGATGAAACCCGTTCCCAGCATTGTCATCGAAGGCACAATCGGTGATCGCCACCCGGCTGCTCATCTGAAAGCCCAACCCCTCACCAGCGAAGTCGCGCTCGACGACATCGCTAACGGTGACGCCGTGGCTCTGAATGAAATAGAGCGCCGCACCGCGGCAAGCGCCAATGCCCGCCGGCTGGGCCGCCCTGTTCCCGTCCAGGGTCACGTTCGCCACGCTGACGTTGGTGACGCCACGACCGAAGATCAGGGGAAAGGCAGTGACCAGGACGGGGTGGTCCCCAGCATCGTAGTCAGCGTGCAGTCCCTGGTCAAGCCCCACCCAGGTTCCATCGACCCAGGTGATGCGGGCAAAAGTCTCGAAAAAACCGCCGTGCCGGTCATCGCGGATGGCGACGGTCATCCCCGGCACCAGCCCTTCCGTATGCATCAGCGGGACATCGCACATGCCGTAGTTGTGATAACCGGACAGGGCATAGACGCGCCCCGGGGCCTTGCGCAACACGGTATCCCGACCCTGTCCTACCAGCGCCACGTTGGATCGCAGCTCAATACCCCGGTCGAGTTCGAACTCACCGGCGGGCAGCTCTACGCGGCCCCCCTCATTTCCCAGGGAATCAATCGCCCCCTGCAGCACATCCATGGACGTCAGCTCGGATGCCTGCAGGCTAATCCGCATCAACGGCCTCCCGTTCGGGTGATGCTTCCGTCAGATCCACGAGAGTGTGCCAGGTCCCCTCATCCTCCCACCGCGCCTGCTGTTCGCGGAATGACCGGAGCATCAGTTGCTTGGTCGTCTCAGTGTCGGCCAAGCTGCGTTGCTCCACAAACCGTATCATCTCCTTGATATTGGCCAGAGCGCGTTTGCGAGCAATGCCCGAGAGCGCGCGGATCTGGGCGGGAGTTGCCCCCGCCTCCTGTAGTTTGGCCGCTCGCTTGCGGTAGGGCGCCAACCAGGTCTCCGGCACCTGCTCATCGTTGACGATCTGATCGATCGCATCCAGACGTTCTGAGATCTGCCCCTGCACGAAGCGCGATGCCCAGCGCGTTGAGAAATACATGATCAAGGTGAACAACACAACGAAACCAA